>DRSY01000060.1 GCA_011372335.1 Candidatus Woesearchaeota archaeon
GAGGTTGAAGAGCGCGAGTAAATAGTAGAAGAGCGGTGGGAATATAATGGTTCTTCCTGAGTAGCTAAGCGGGTCTTTGAATAAAGGAAGCCCTGTTTGTTTTATATGTTCTGTTTGTCTAAGGGCATTATAGGCATCATAGCTGAATCCTGTTTCGTGGAATGCAAAAATGAGTCTTACTGCGAGGACTATAATAAATAAAATGGCTAATATGATGTGTTCTTTTACTATTCTCCCCATTTTACTAATTTATACCTTCTCTTTATTTTTATTTTTTTGTTCTTTGATTTTATCTTTTTGTTCTTTGTTTTTATCTTTTAATTCTGGCTTGTGTTTAATATTTATTGTTTTTAGGGTTTTTGTTGAAAAAATCAATGCAATCCATGAGGATGGGCTAACAGGTTTTTGTCTTGGCTCTAAAGATTATTCTTTTGCAAATCGCCACATCAACTCAAAGTAGCTTTTAAAGCTTTTAGCAAGGGCTTGGTCTTGTATTAAAATAGCTCTTGGGTTTTCTTCCCAGATGATAATGGATACCTTATTAGAATAAATATTTGTTGATACAGGGGCTTTATTTCCTTTCTTAATAAATCTGATTTCTGCTAAAGGGATTTTCTTAAGGGATTTCTCTTTTCTACCGCTTTCATCGAAAAGCATTCTTACTTTTATGTTCTTCTCAATTCTTTGCTTGTCAAATCTGGGGAAATAGTATTTAACTATCTCGTTAACATTAACAGCATCTCCAAAGATAAGGACTTCTTGTCCTGCTTTTATTTGGTCGTCAAAAACTGTTTTTATGGCTTGTTTTCCTCTAAAGAAGAGAACTTCTTTTTTCTCATCAGCAATTTTTCTGAGTAGCTGAAGTTCCGGCAGTATTTGTTTTATGTTATCCTCTTTTTCTTTAAGCAGTCTTATTAGTCTTTCAGGATCCGCTGCTTCATAGTATCTTCTGTTATTGGTTTTGACATAAGAGACAAGGCCTTTTTGTATTAAACGTTCAATAGCATCATAAACACTTCTTCTGTGAATGCCTGTATGCCTGGATATTTCTCCTGCTCTGCTGGAGCCTTTCTCAAGTAAGGAGAGGTATATTTTGGCTTCTGAAGGAGTGAGCCCTGCTTCTTCTATGAATTTTTGATTCATCTTGATTCGTGCAGAGTAGGAGGAGGGGTTTTTATTTATAAATCTTTTTAATTTTGTGGTGAAAATAATCACCTCAAAAATTTAAATATTTCTTTTATTCTTCTAAGAATCATTGTATAAGAACATTCACAAAAACAAAACAAAAGGTTGTGGGGGGATAAAAATGCAGACCTACAACAGGAGAGAAGTAAGCCAACTCCTAACAAGAAAAGTCAGAGAATGGTATAACACCAATCAAAAAAGGCTAGAAGCAGCAAGAGAAGCAAGAGAGTTTAAAAAACAAAGAGAAGCATTGGACCAACAAATCCTGGAGATGCTTGACAACGGATACGCTCCCATGCCTGGCTCAGAATACGGAATAGCAGTACTCAAACAGAGCAAAAGAGTAGCGTACGAGAAGTTATATAGGAAACTCACAAGCACTCTTATGAGAAGACTACCAGAATACAAAGGCATTATAAGGGATGTCAGTCTCAAATTAGAAGAAAAAGCCAAAAAACAAGAACTGAAAAGAGTTGTTCTGTGCGAGGAGAATAACACGTTATACGACATTATCAAGAAACTTGATGAACCCAGCTCTCAAGAAAAGAAAACAGTAAAGAAACTAGAACTAGTAATATTCACCCAGGACATAGTAGACGATAGTTAAGAAGCCCGGACAAAGAAAAATCCTTGCTTGAAAAAGTGATAAGAAAAGAAACCACCTATATGAACGAAGTAACTAAAATATCTAGGCTGCTCGCACCTCTTCGCACTAGAGATGGAACACTCAGCAGGGACCAGCAGAAAACCAGAGCAGAAGCATATTTATTATTAAGCCCGATTATAAGCGTCTTTCACAGGAACCTTGATTTAGAATCAAAAGCAAAGTTGTTGGATGAAGCAATACAAAAGGCATACAACAAAAAGTAAGAGGTATGCTGAGAAAAAAAATAGTTTTTTTATTCTTCCTCAGGCCCATAACTCGGCACTGCTGACTTGCTAATAATCATTATATCCCCTAAACTCTTAACTAGCTGGTGAGGAACAATCACTCCCTTAGCACTACCCAGCACTTTATTCAAGAAGCTGTTCTTCGTGGCTCTTACTCTCCAACCAAAAACCTTGTTCTGAGTAAGAATAGCCTCTTCTACATCCCCAAAATAATCGCCTGTGTCAGTAAAGACCTTCATCTCATATGTCTCAGAGATTCTTTTCATTTTAAGCATACAACACCACCTTTAACTCTTATGCTCAGGATAAAGAAGCACAGGTATATAAAGGTTTTGATTTGGATTTATACGATTCAGAAGCAAAAAAGAAAAAATATTTAAAGCTTATGAGATAAGATTAAGAACAAGATAATAAAATATTTAAAACCAAGAAAAGAGGTGGAGGTTCTTAAAAATGGCGAACGGGATGGATACGATCATACTCGCAATCATTATTGGTACACTAGCAGCTATTGTTTATAGTCTTCGAGTCCTAGTACTGATGGAAAGAAGAATAGCAAAAATTGACTTGAACCTTGAAAGAATCGTTATGAGAATAGCTGCTGAAGAGAAAAAGATAGAATCCGAGGAAATGAAGATTGAGAGGCTAATAAAGAAAAGGAAATAAGTAAAATAGGAAGAAAAAGCAAACAAAGCATCACTATTCAAAACATCAACTCTTTTTCCAAACTTTTTTTATTCACCACCAGAACTTTTTTCATGATGATACAACACGTTTCTCTTAACCACGGCTGGTTTTATCACTACAGGCTACACCAAATAAAACTAGGCTTGTTAAAAAACAACGGTTTCTTCTCTCTATACAGATACTTAACACGTGTTTTTAGGAATTGTCCTCAGGAACCATTCTTAAAAGGACCACGAGGAAGCAGGTTAAGGTTCAGCCTAGGAATCCAGCCAATAAGAGTGGATAATCATGAAGTCACAACGCTTGCAAAGGAAGGCCTTAGATGGAACAAATACCATGATGCTCATAGTAATGTTCAAGTCTTTATGCTCAGCTATGATGCTAGCACAATCGGAGTAGAAGTTCCTTTATGGCTGGAAGCATCCGAGTTTGAAAGATGTCTTGAAAACATTTTTCCAACTAAAGAACCATTATCAGGACATATTGATGTTCTAAGAATTGACAAGGATAAAATCTGGATTTGGGATTATAAGCCAAAGGCACAACAGGAAAAATATGCTTCTACACAAGTCTTTTTTTACGCCTTAATGCTTAGTAAAAGAGCAGGCGTTCCTCTTAATAAGATTAGGTGCGGTTATTTTGATGAGAACACTTCTTTTGTATTTAAACCTAACAAGAAGTATTTAAGAGAGAA
Organism: Candidatus Woesearchaeota archaeon; assembly: GCA_011372335.1. Taxonomy (GTDB): domain Archaea; phylum Nanobdellota; class Nanobdellia; order Woesearchaeales; family SM23-78; genus SM23-78. The sequence continues at coordinate 3,458 of DRSY01000060.1, forward strand.
GCAAACAACACTAAGCCAGTTACCTTAATCTCCTCTGCTTATACTCGCCAATAATCTCTTCAAACACCAACCCTTTCTTCCTTGCTAAGCCAAGCGTTATAACATAGCTCTTCTTTGTGACTTCTAAGTCTGTTAATCTAAGAAAATACCATTTCTCATTATCAAACTTTATTGCTACAAAAGGCCTTGCTCCAAAAGAATTAGCAAAGAGGTCCAGCTGATTAATCTCGTGCTTCGCAACATACTTAGTTCTCTCTTTTGAAGATTTAACTTCAAAAGCAAAGAAGCGTTTCCCATCCCCAGCAATAACATCTGGGCTTGGGTGCTGGGTGCTACCAGAACCTGCTGCTCTCATCGCTGCAAAGCCTTTAGCCCAGAACATATGGATTAAATCCCTTTCTGCTTTGCTACCCTTACTCTTCCTTCCTCTATGAGCCACGCCCATAAGGAGATTATTATCCTCACAGATTAATATGGTTTTTGGTTTATGTGATGGTTTGTATTAAGAAATTATTAGAAGAAAAGCGTAAGAAAAATATATTGAATCAGTGAAGAGGATGGAAAAATAGCTAGTTCTAAACAATAAATTTATAAAAAACCGTGTATTCGCCTTTTTTATGGCTAGTAAGAATATTTTGAGCTTGTCTGCTATGGAGAAGATTATGAAATCAGCAGGTGCTTATAGGGTTAGTGAAGAGGCAAAACAAGCGTTAAGAAGTGTTCTTGAGGAGATTGGAGAAAAAATCAGCAGGGAGGCTATTGAACTAAGCAGGCATGCGAATAGGAGGACTATAAAAGCAGGGGATATTAAGCTGGCGAGTAAGCAAAGGTAGATTTATTTTTCGTATTCTTTAAGACGGTTCATAAAATTCTTTTGGACTATCAAACAAATTTCATTAATTTAATTAAATTTCTCATAACCTCTTGTTTCCTTGTGCTGTTCATTACGCCAAAGCCTTATACGCCTGTTCTCGTCCTTGTAGGAATCAACATAGAGTTTTAATTCGGGGAGAACGCAGAGTAGTCAAGGGCGAACTCTTCAGAGAATTGGTTTGTTTAGTAGCTTGGTCAGGATTATTCTTTAATTCCTATTTTTATAATAGTATATGCATCCTTGTTGTGCTCTTCACCAGTTTTGTGTCGTCCTCTACGCTTTGTAGTTGAGGAATAGCTTACCAGGCCACCCTTCTTGATCACACCCCTTTGGGTCCATTTCAACACATCAAGAATTAGCACGCCAGTATATAATAACTCTATAATAACTCATAATTTTAACTTCATAAAATCATATGCTGCTCTGCTGTTCTTAAAGAAAGTCCTGATCTCATCTTGTAATTCTCGGGTGGTTTTATACCTCTGAGAGAAGTGGGTTATTATTAGTTTATTCACATTCGCCTTGGTTGCTATTAATGCCGCATCCTTGGTTGTTAAGTGTTTGTATTCTTGTCCTTTTTCTTCCAGTTCTGCTAGATAAGCTGCTTCGGCTATTAGAAGATCTGCGTTTTTTGCTAGTTCATAAGCATTAGTGCAGGGAAGTGTGTCTAGTATTACAGTGAGTTTTTTACCCTTCTGAATGTACGAAACATCTTCTGGCTTTATTGTTCTTCCTTTAAAAGTAATTATTTGGCCTCGTTGTAGCTTGCCTATGAGCGGCCCTTCTCTTAAGCCGAGCTTCTTTGCTTTAGTCATATTTATTTTTCTCTTGTTCTTCTCTACAATGCTATAGCCTAGGCAGGGCATTCTATGATCCATGTACGCGCATTCAATATAGTAGTCTTTATTCTGAAATACTTTTTCAACTCCTCTGGGGTTAAGTTCCTTGACATCTAATCTGAGTTTGTTATGTTCAAAACCAACGCTTTTGAGCATGTAGAGGATTCTCTGCTTGGTTTGTATTGGACCAAAGAGGGTTACTCGCTGGGGATTCTCATTATTACTTATGGTTTGTAATAAGCCTATTAATCCTGAGACATGGTCTCCGTGCCAGTGTGTGATTAGTATTTTCCTTACTTTATTCCTGTTAATCCCTGCTATGTTCATCTGCCTTTGGGTTCCTTCTCCGCAATCAAGAAGTATTCCTTCTCCTTTGTACTCTATGTATATGGCTTGCACATTTCGTTCTTTGGTTGGTACCATGCAGCTTGTACCTAGGATTGTGATTTCCATAAGAGCTTGTTATTCTGTAAGTGTTTTTAATAGTTTTCAAACACAATATTCCTTTCTATATGGATAATTAATTTGTTTTACAAAAATTTTTAAACAAAAAACTAATGCTAAAAACAAACAAAGCAAAGAAAAAAACAATTAAGAAAGAAAAAGAAAAGAAAAAAGAAAAAAAGAAAAAAAAACCTAAAGAAGAAAAAGAAAAAAACATAACATTCCCGCTTAGCGAAATAAC
>DRSY01000072.1 GCA_011372335.1 Candidatus Woesearchaeota archaeon
ATTATTTTTTGTTCTTTATTATTTTTTTGTTATTCCTACTATTTTTTTTGTGCTTCCCCATGGCTTTCTTAGAAAAATTTATAAAACCCTTTTATCAGTTAGTCATCCGTAATGGAAGTAACTAATGAGAAAATCTACTTGGAACTCCTAAAAATCAAGAAGCTCCTGCACCAGAGCCTTAACCTGCAGAAGGAAATCGCTGAGATAGAGGAGGAGATAAAACTCTTTGAGGGGAGGCAAGCAGACGAAGAGGAAAAACTCGTGAAAGCGGTTAAAAAGAAGAAGTTCAGCACGATCTTTGATTGGAAGAGGGCTGTGTGGGATCATTGTGAAGCTAGGAAGGAACATGTTTCTCCTTCGATGATTAGTTTTTTCTGTGACTTGCTCAAAGCACCATGTAAGTTTGAAACCTGCCCTAAGAACGTATTAGAGGACGAATGATCCTTGTTGTAGGCTTAAGCTTGAATGCTTGAATGCTTTTCTCCCTTACACCTCTTATTTACCCAACCCCTCATTGTTTCTCTTTTAATCTTCCTTCTTAAAAATTTTTTTTGGGGTTCTTTCACAAAGAAAAACACTTATAAATCTTTACTTGTTCTAGTATTAAGAAGTAACTAATGCGGGGGTGCCGGAGTCTGGAAAACGGGCAGGACTTAAGCATCCACGCCTAGCTTTTAAGAAGTAAGAGCAGTGGGTGTGGAAATCCTGTGGCTTAGTGCCTACGCGGGTTCGAATCCCGTCCCTCGCATTCTCTTCTTCTTAAAAAACCAGAAAAACACCTAAAGGATTTCCATAAGTGTTTTAAAGAAGGAATACTTATCCTTATATTAATTATGGGGTTTTTTAAGAAGAACTATGGGCGGCTTGGAATGCTTTCCAGGCATGAATGGAAGGAACGGCTTGTGTCTAACCATCTCTTATTTAGAAGGGCTGAGCGCAATCCACCTGTTATAGGACCCAGTCTGGATTCGAATGGGAGAATAATCGGTGACTTGAAGGCTATGGAAACAGCGTATTTCATGAGCGTTGCAAGTGAGGGGCAGATAAGCTTCTTTAACGAGTTAAGAAAAGTTAATCGTGTAGCAGCAGATGAGTACATGCTCACTATTAGTGGTTCTATTGAGAAGTGGAAGGAGGATGTAAGATTATTAAGAATTGTTATACGCTACTTGAAGGAGAACGCAGATGCTATGAAGAGAGCAGAGCGCTTACTAAATGAGGAAGAAAAAATAAGAGTTGCTCTGAAGCTTCCATCAACACTCCAAAGACATTTCCCTGATTTCTTTAAGAGTATTGATTTAGAAGGATTGGATTTTAAGGCTCAATTAGCTAAGATAAGAAATGTTAGGATGCGGGTTCACGCTGAGAAGAACTACTTAGAAAATTATCTTCATAAACTGCAACGCAAAATGCCTTTCTTGTTTGAATGAATAACACCTCTTCTTATTGTTTTCTACCAGCCGCCTCACACTTATTTTTTTCTTATTAGGAATCATCTTTTATTTGCTTAGCAGTTTATCATATTCTGCTTCGTACCGTGCTATAAGTCTTTTAAGCTCAGCATTAAACTCTTCTCTGTACTTAGGAATATTCTCTTTGTCCTTGTTAATTTTGTTCAAGAACGCTGTTTCTAATCTTTGTTTCTCTATAGTAAACCATTCCTCTATTTCTTCCTCGGTTTTAAAACCCATAGTCAAGCCTTCCAACCTTTTTTAAGCCTCATGAACCATCCGCTTTTCATTATATTTAAATATTATTAAAAATAATCTCTCTTAAAAAGGGTTATGAACATGAGGTATAAACAAGCGATTCTTGTAAGACAGGACTTAAAGCTGCCTAAAGGGAAACTAGCTGCTCAGGTTGCTCATGCTAGCTTAGAGAGTGTTATGAAGGCGGAGAAGAGGATTGTAAGGGCTTGGAGAGCAGAGGGGATGGGCAAAGTAGTTCTGAAAGTGAAGAACCTGGCTGAGCTTAGAAGGTATGTTAATAAAGCAGCAAGATTAGGGATTTCAACGTGTGTGATAAGAGACGCTGGTCATACTGTTGTTAAGCCAGGCACTATTACATGTGCTGGTATTGGGCCTGATAGTACAGAAAAGATTGATAGTGTTGTTTCTGAGTTGAAACTAGTTTGAAACCAGGAAGTGTATATTTATTTAGAACGCGGTATTTATTTTATAAGAAGTGGAAATACAAAAATTTTTTTTTAAAATTATTTTTTCATTCTTCCTTTTTTAATTAATTATTTTTTTCAAACAACAAAAGCTTTAAAAACCCTTCTCTACTAGTTTTTGTCATATGGATACTGAGACTAGAATCATATCTGAGAGAAAGCAGAAACTTGAAGAATTCAGGAAGGCGGGTATTAATCCTTATAGTTATAGGTATGATAAAACTGCTCTTGCTTCTGAGATAAAAGAAGTGTATGAGAAGCTTAAGCCAGAACAAAAGGATTCTATGCGTAATGCTGTGAGACTTGCTGGTAGGGTTATGGCTAAGAGGTTGATGGGTAAGGCTAGTTTTGCACAGCTTCTGGATGGTTCTGGTCAGATACAACTCTATTTCAGACAGGATGAGCTTGGCAGAAAGGCTTATGAGTTGTTCAAAAAACTTGATGTTGGAGATATCATTGGTGTTGAAGGGAGTGTTTTTAAGACTAAGACAGGCGAGGTAACGATTAATGTTAAGAAGTTTGAGCTCCTGACCAAGTCGTTAAGGCCCCTGCCAGAGAAGTTCCATGGATTAAAGGATACTGAGCTGAGGTACAGACAGAGGTATGTTGACCTTATCGTCAACCCTGGTGTTAAGAAGACTTTTATTATTCGCTCAAAGATTATCCAGGCAATCAGGGAGTTCCTGCATCAAGAAGGGTTCATAGAAGTAGAGACTCCTGTGCTACAGCCTGTTTATGGCGGGGCTACTGCTAAGCCTTTTATAACTCATCATAATGCTTTAAACATGGACTTATACCTAAGAATATCTGATGAGCTCTACCTTAAGAGGCTTATTGCGGGGGGTTTTGAGAAGGTGTTTGAGTTCTGTGTTGATTTCAGGAATGAGGGTATTGATACTAAGCATAACCCTGAGTTTACTATGATGGAGACCATGGCTGCTTATGATGACTACACTGATAGTATGAAAAGGACTGAGAGGATGATGGAGTACGTTGCTAAGAAGGTATTGGGCACAACAGAGATAGTGTATGATGGTAAGAGGATAAGCTTAAAGCCTCCTTTTAAGAGGATTCGGATGGTTGATGCGGTTAGGGAAGTAACGGGTTTTGACTTCAGCAATCTTAAAGAAGTTGATGTTGAGGATGCTAGGAGGGTTGCGAGGAAGCACGGCGTTGAGATAGATGATGATATGAGTGCTGGGTTTATTCTTGCAGAGCTCTGCTCAGAGCTCGTAGAGCCTAGGATAGTGCAGCCTACGTTCATACTTGATTATCCAAGGGATGTGAGCCCCTTAGCAAAGCCTGTAAGGGATAATCCGGACTTCACTGAGAGGTTTGAGCTTATAGTCGCTGGTATGGAACTAGGCAATATGTATTCTGAGCTTAATGACCCTACTGAGTTAAGGAAGAACTGGGAGGCTCAGGAGCAGAGGCTGAGTAAGGGTGATGAAACTGCTCAGAGAACTGACGAGGACTTTATTAGGGCGCTGGAGTACGGTATGCCTCCTACTAGTGGTATTGGGATTGGGATTGATAGGCTTGTTATGCTCTTAACTAATAATACTTCTATAAGGGAGGTTATTTTTTTCCCTACTCTGAGGCCTGAGAAAAAATGAGTGGTAGAGGACAAGTAAAACTTAGAGGAGTCGATGAAGGAGGAGGAAGAGAAGACACAACGGGTTTGTTAAGTGAGAGGACTATTGTTGGCTTAACAGAGAAAGTAATAATTAAGGGCGATTCTAAGCAGAAAGAATTAATTGCTAGGATTGATACTGGTGCTACTAAGAGCAGTATTGACCTTACCCTTGCATCCGAGCTAAAACTTGGGCCTGTGGTTGATTCCCGGCTTATTAAGAGCGCTCATGGTGTAAAGCTAAGGCCTGTTGTTCAGGCAGAAGTTGTGATTCGCGGTAGAACCCTAAGAGCAAAGTTTACGCTTGCGGATAGGAATCATATGACTTATCCTGTGCTTATAGGTCAGAATATTCTGAAGAAAGGGTTCCTTATTGATCCTACAAGGCGTGCTGATAAGCCTAAGAAGATGAAAGAGGTGGGTTGAGTTAGAAGAAGAGGTGTTTGAAGAGGTAGAAAAAATGATGTTAAGAGCAGGACTTATAAGCCTTGGGAGTGAGAGTTCGGTATGGACTGCTAAGGCTATGAAGAAGTATTTCTCAGAAGTTGATGAGCTTGATATTCGGAAGATTGATATCAATATTTCTGGGAAGGATGCTGAGATCCTTTATGATGGGAAACCATTAGGCGAGTATGATTGTATCTATGCCAAAGGCTCGTTCAGGTATGCTCAGTTATTAAAAACCTTGACTTCTGTGCTTCATAAGAAGTGTTATATGCCTATTTCACCCGAAGCCTTCACCATTGCTCATGATAAATTATTAACCCATCTAGAATTACAGGAGCATAATATTCCTATGCCTAGGACTTATGTAAGCTCAACAATTCCTGCTGCTAAGAAAATTCTTGAGAAGATGAATTACCCTGTGATAATGAAGTTCCCTCAGGGTACTGGTGGTAAGGGGGTGCTCTTTGCTGATTCCTATGCAAGTGCTTCTTCGTTGCTTGATGCTTTATCTGCTCTTAGGCAGCCGTTCATAATCCAGGAGTATGTTGAGACTGGTGGCACGGATATCCGGGCTATTGTTATTGGGACTAAAGTTGCTGCTTCTTATAAGAGGAAGGCGAAGATGAGCGAGTTGCGTGCGAATTTCCATGCTGGGGGCACAGCAGAGCCGATTGTGCTTGATACTATGACTAAGAAGCTCGCGGTTAGTGTTGCTAAGGCTATTGGTGCTGAGATTTGTGCTGTGGATATGTTAGAGAGTGCAAAGGGGCCTTTGGTGATAGAGGCTAATGTGAGTCCGGGTTTGCAGCTTATTACTAGGACTACGAAGATTGATGTTGCTGATAAGATTGCGAGGTACTTGTATGAGCGGACTCTTGAGTTGAAGTCAAGGGAGAAGAAGATTGAAGCAGCAAGCATTCTTAGAGGTATTGATGAGGATAAGATGGTGACTGCTGATGGGAAGAAGAAGTTAATCACAAATCTTGATTTCCGTGGTAACAAGGTTTTATTGCCAGAGTTGATTACTAAGGCGGCTAGGCTGGATGAGGATGGTTACTATGAGATTCTTGCTCAGCCTGAGAAAGTAGTTATTAGGAAGTTGAAGATTATGAAGGGAGATGAGGCGTGATTCTTTAACTCTTTTCTTATTTTCTTATATTTCTTACCCTCTCTTTGCTCTTAAAAAGTTTAAAGCACGTTCTTTATCTTTGTTATATACCCGGCTACTTCTTGTCCTTTCTTTGTAAGGGTGAGTACTTTTAGTCTTCCTTGTTTTTCAAACGACACTAGTCCTGCTTTCTGCATTTCTTGAAGTATTTTAACAACATGGCTGTATGTGCAGTCTACTATTTTGGCTAGGTTTGAAGCATATATGTTGCTGTTCTTGTTGAGTAGGGTGACGAGCATCATGGCTGGTTTTTCTCTGAAGAAGACGTTGAAGATTTTCTTCTGCTTCAAAACCTTTCACCCCCGTATTGGTTTTTTATGATTTTTTCAGATTATAAATATTTATTTATTCTCTTATAACTATTACGAACATTATTTCTATTTATATA
>DRSY01000031.1 GCA_011372335.1 Candidatus Woesearchaeota archaeon
AATAAGGAGTGGTTAGGAAGAGAAGTGGATAAAGATTTGATTAATGAATTAGTTGAGTTGGAGAAGAAGTTTAGTATTAGCCCGGCTGGGGAAGGCGGAGAGATAGAAACAAGCGTTCTTGATGCTCCTTTTTTCAAGAAGAAGATAAGGATCCTTGAGTATGAGATTGTTGCAGAAGAGCACTCAGGCTTGTTCCTAATAAGAAAAGCCGAGCTTGTAGATAAGTGAGGCGGATAAAGAATGATATTAATACTGGACATGAACCATAAGACGAACTCATTAGGCTTTGATGAATTCGTAACTCCTATTATAAGGATTGTTAGTAGCCTGGATGAGTGCGAGGCAAAGCATTACTCTGAACTAAGACAAAGAGACCTTGCTAAGTATGATAAGATAATCCTCTCAGGCACGCCTCTAAGAGATAATGCTTTCAGAGACGACACTGATTGTTTTATGTGGTTAAGGAAGTACAACAAGCCAGTCCTAGGGATAAGTGCTGGTATGCAAATCATAGGCTTAGTGTTTGGTTGCTCCCTTATGAGGTGTAAGGAGATAGGTATGACACGGGTAATCACAAGGAAGGAGAATAAGTTGTTCTCAGGCGAGTTCGAGGCTTATGAGCTGCACACATCAAGCATAAAGCCTTGCTCTGAGTTCGAGATTCTTGCAGACTCTGCGAGGTGCGTCCAAGCAGTTAAGCATAAGGACAAAGAAGTTTATGGTATCTTATTCCACCCAGAGGTCAGGAATAACGGTGTGGTTAAGAATTTTGTAAAACTCAAATAAATAAAGATTTAAATAACACACCCCGCATCCAAATAAATCAAATGGTTTTTATCGTAAATCCTCTGGTTTTTCTTGTACAAACTTTATAAACAACCTTTTATAATAAGGGAGGATGATGAGAGACTCGTTACTCTTAAGAATAGCTTTAGCCACTAGCATCATAGGCTTATGCGCTCTTGGGCTAATCCTCGAAATCACCGGGTTACAAGAAGTAAGCATATCCGAGGCTAAGGATTTAGGAGAAGACAAAACCGTGAGAATAACCGGGGTGGTGGAGAGAGTAACTAACAAGGACAAGTTTGCAATAATTAATATAATGAAAGAAGAAAAAATAACTGTTGTTTTATTTGATAATATTAATCTGAGCAGAGGACAAAGAGTAGAGATAATAGGAAAGACAAAGAACTACAAAGGAGAGAAAGAAGTGATTGCAGACGAGATTATAATTAAATAAAGAAACATTTATAAAAATCCCTTTTCTTCTCTCACCCATTAAGTACAAGGGGGTGCTGGGTTTTTGGTTATAAAGAGCGATTTTATTCTGGAATGGGATAAGGCTCTGGGTTTCAGAGGAGACCCTTTTGCAGATAAAGTATTTGCTCCTATTAATAAGTTCTTAGTGGACAGGAAGGAGGAGAAGGAAAAGATTAACTGGTTCTTCATTAAAGGGTACTTCTACGGAGCAATCGTTGGAGAGCAAGGTGTTGGTAAGACTACAATGCTAAGATGGCTTGAGGACAGGCTTAAGAAGTATAATAGGATTCACGCTGTATATATTAATGCTGCTGTTTTCAAGGAGCAAGTGAATATCCTACACAAGATGATTCTTCCGTTACTCTCTTTTTATGAGAAGGTGTTCTCAAAGCCACATACAAAACTAATAGGGCCTGACCTCCTAGGATTCTTAAAGAAGAAGCTGGGTCATAAATCAGTGGCTCTGCTCGTAGACAACGCTCATCACCTCACTGATAAGAACCTTGAGCTGGTTAAGAGTCTTAGAAAAGAGGGTTTAAAGCTTCAAGTAATAGTTACTAGTACTCCGAAGGAGTATGAGAAGAGCAGACTCCCAGAGATAGGTCAGGACGAGCTAGGCATCACCTTAAGAAGGCTTACTTTTGATGAGGTAAAAGAGATGATAAAACGCAGAGTAGAGGCTTTCGGAGGTAAAGGAACACATCCTTTTTCACAAGACGAGTTAAAGAAGATGTACGATAAAGCTGATAAGAACCCAAGAAAATTCTTAAGACTATCCCGTGACGAAGCTATTAAGATACTCATACATAAGAGAGAGGTGCTTGAAAGGAAGGCAGAAGAGAAGAAACAAGCAAAACCTTTAAAAACAAGGTCTGGAAGGAGAAGTGTTAAGGATGAGAAAATGGATATTAGGATAAGAAAGGCTACTCGACGAGAACTAAACAAGGATGAGAAGGAAGAAGGGAAGAAGTTAATCAGGATAAGGTTCGCTCTTGGCAAGGAAGAAGAGAAGCCAAGGAAGAAGCCTGGCTTGCATGAAGGGAGAACTGTTATTCATGACGAGGAGCATAAACAAAAGCTTCTTAACCAGCTGAGAAGTACTAGTCCGCGAAGAAAGGCTAAAGAAGAATTAGGCGAGGAGGATAAGGAGGCTGTTTCAGAGACTGATAAGCTCCTAAGAGAGCTCGCAGAGGAGTTCGAGGTGGACTGAAAAAACCCCTTTTTTATTTCTTTTCTTCACAACAACCAACAAACCAACCGTGGTTTTTAGCAAAACATTTATATATCACCCAAGAGTCTCCTTGGATGGTTAAATTCATGATGGAGTAGTGATAATCATGGCAGAGGGAGTTGAGATTGTTATCAAACCAATACACCTTGAAAGACTGGCTTATAGCCTTGTAATCATAACTCTGGTTGTACTCTTAATAATAAAGTGGAACAGCGGAGGCGTGGCTGAGGAGAACTCCACAGCAGGAGTGATTGCAGAGATGGAGTTAAATAATACTAATCAAAGCATTAATAACACACCTCAAGATTTATGCTCTAATGGTGTGAAAGACCAGGACGAGACTGATGTTGATTGCGGTGGGAGTATATGCGAGCCTTGCGATGAGTTTAAGAGCTGTAATGTTGATTCTGACTGCGAGTCAGGTTACTGCCATATGGGGATTAAGTGCAGGGAGCCCACATGTGATGATGGTGTGAAGAACCAGGATGAGAGTAATATTGATTGCGGGGGGGTGTGTGGAGGCTTCTGGTATGACGGCGCGTGCCATGATGAGCCAAAGCCAAGGTACTCTGGTAGGGTTGACTTGTCAATACTCGAGGTTAGTACTACTGAGAACGAGGCTTCTGGTTATGCTAAGATTCAGAGTGTGAAGTTTAAGGTTGAGAATGGTAAAGAAGAGGATATGATACTAACCGCTTATATCTTTGCAAGGGATGAGCACGGAAGCCCTTACTTTGAGAGGTCTGCGAGTAACGAGGAAGTAGCAATGGCAGAAGTTGAGCTTCCCTTACTAGGACAAGGAGAGAGCCATACAGAGACCGTGGAGATTATGAGGACGCTTCCAGAAACAGATCCTTCTGAGGCGTACAGCGTAGTGGTTGAGCTCAGAGATGATAATGATGAGCTTGTAAGAAGAGCAACTTGGACTAATGAATAAGAGAGAGTAATAAGAGAAAGAAAAAAAAACGCTTTATAATCTTAAAAAAATTTTCTTATAAAATCTTTTTTATTTATTTGTAATATTTCTTTCTTTGTTGAAAGCCTTCCGGTTCCTGGTAAGAGCAGTTTATAAACCACGGACTTAGGGCCTTCTAATGAAAATGATTTTCCAAGTAATCCTAGCCTTACTCATCGGAGTAGTCGCAGGAATAATCACAGGCCTAACCCCAGGCATACACGTAAACCTAATCAGTTTGCTCCTCCTAAGCTCTGCTCCTGTCCTTGTAAGATTCTTTAACTTAACCTCCCTTGCAATATTCATAATAGCTATGAGCATCACACACACCTTCCTGGACTCCATACCAAGCATATATCTGGGTGCTCCTGACAGTGACATGGCACTTGGTGTTTTACCAGGGCATCGTTATCTTCTCAAAGGACATGGCTATGCAGCAGTAAAGCTAACTTTGATTGGCTCACTAGGAGCAATAATCCTCAGCATCCTGCTCTTTCCCCTGCTTATTCCTGTTGTCAAACATGGTTATCCTTTGATTGAGACTTATATGGGCTATTTTCTTTTACTAGTTGCACTCTTTATGATATTACGGGATAAACAAAAGTTATGGGCACTTATAGTTTTTCTTTTATCAGGAACCCTTGGCTTGATAGTGCTTAGCATGCCTAATTTATCTAATCCATTATTCCCGATGTTATCTGGTCTTTTTGGGATTTCAACCTTAATAATTAGTTTGTTAAGAAGACAATCATTGCCAGCACAGATAACAATAAAAGAAACGCCCTTGGATAAGAAGAAAACAATCAAGGCACTGGTGTCTGGGCAGGCCTCTGGTTTCTTAACAGCTGTTTTCCCAGGCTTAGGAGCAGCAACAGCAGCAGTCATATCCTTGCAGTTCACTAAGAAGCTTGGTGACCATGGTTTTATGATACTAATCGGTGCTATTAATACTGTTAACTTCACGCTCTCACTCTTAACCCTTCTTGTACTTGGCAAGGCAAGGAACGGAGCAGTAATAACAGTGCAAAAACTTTTGGAGAATATAACCTTAGCTCATATACTATTATTTTTGTGTACAGCCTTAATAGCAGGGGGAACAGCTTTTATATTAGGAATGTTAATAAGCAGAGGTTTTTCTAAGCTAATTATGAAAGTTAATTACAGAGTGCTGGTGCTTGGAATTATTAGCTTTATTTTTATCTTAACAATAATTCTTTGCAACCCTCTCGGGTTGTTAATCCTAGTTGTGAGCACAGCTATTGGCTTGATACCCCCGGAGAAGAAACTACCCAGAGTGCATAGCATGGGCTGCTTGTTAGTGCCAATAATAACATATTTTTTGATATAATAAATTTCTTTGAAATTTGGCTGTTATTTAGCAAGCCCGCCAATTGCAACTAACGTTCGCGAGCGCTGAAATACGACCAGATGACTAAAAGGAGGAGAGTGCAACGTCCTTTCTGAAGGAAAGACTGGCGAGAGTTAATTTTTTACCCTTATGAATTTTCTTAGCTTGTTCAATGCATTTCTTCTCGTACTAATTTTTTTCTTCCTGTGACATCTCAACAAAAGTTTTGGAAAATCCATTTAGTTGAAAAATTTGATCCCCGCCCAAAACCAAGGCAGCATAAGGGTTAAAACAACTTTAATGTTTTACACATCAAAATTTTTCGACTGAAAGAAATGTCTCCATGATTGTATAAATAATTTACAGAAACACCTCAAGACAATAAGAATTCGCTAGTTTTGCTTCTTTTGTTTTAAGAGACCTAAGAGAAAGCCACAGAACTCTTATACTCTTGCAAAAGCTTTTTGAGCCTTCTTTTGTTTAGTTTTTTCTTGTAAGAATATATTCTATTTATCATATCATCTGCGTTTTTCCAATCATTTTTCCAGCAGATCGCTTCATATAATTCCTTAATATAATAGATGATCTGATAGATTTTTTCCCAATTTTTTGCTTCATAAATCCTTTTCCTATAAGAAAAAGGAAGGTCTATATGATAGTTCTCTGGCTGTCTGTAATAAACTAATTCAACTGGGTAAGCTACAATTTGCTTTAACTTTTTGAAGTCATCATCTATGTGTATTCTTGCTTTTAATTTTCTGATGATCTTTCCTTTCGGTCTGGTTTCTGTAATAAATATTCCATCGACTACTTTATTAAGGTGTTTCTTAACAAATTCTAGAACGGCATAATATTCGTGGCTTTTTCTTGAACTAATGACCACGAATTTAAATCCTTCATTGCGCAGCTTAGTCAAGATAGGCAAACATTTATTAGGAATTTTATATTCTCTAACAAATCCT
>DRSY01000096.1 GCA_011372335.1 Candidatus Woesearchaeota archaeon
CACACAGGCCACTCGCATAAATGCACAGACTCATCCTTTAATAAGCCATACTCCTTTTTTAAGTTCTGATAAACAGCTTCTGTGATAAAAGGCATGTTCGGAGCAAGCATCTTCACGATATTAACCAGACACTCGTACAGCGTATCAACCACTACTTGTTTATCCTCTTTATCCCTCACGAACTGGATGTAATCCCTTGATAAGTCAAGGAATAATTCTCCTAGAAGCGGGGTTAGCTCGTTGAGCAAATACTTCTCGTGCCTCTCCTCAACCCGTTTCATAGTAGAGTACACCCTGGAAAGAACATACTCCTCCTCAATACCTGCTCTGGTCATATCAGGTTTCCTTGGTTTCAACTTATACGTCCTTGTTAAGTCTAAGAGATAATTATGAATATTCCAGAATACTTGGAGGTTCTTGAACCTTATCTTAGCTTCCTCCCATGAGAAATTAATATCATACCCCGGCCTGGTTTCACTCATGTAATACCGCAGGGTGTCTGCTCCGTACTTCTCTATTAATTCATAAGGAGAAATAATATTACCAAGGCTCTTACTCATCTTCTTACCTTCAATATCTGTTATCATACCGTGCATATAAACAGCTTTGAAACTAGGCTTTCCGAACGCTATCATGCTGGAAACCATGAGCAGGTTAAACCACCCCCTTATCTGGTCTTTTCCTTCAAGAATGAAATCAGCAGGGAAATACTTTTCAAACAAGTCTTTTCTCTTAGGATAATACAGGCAATTCCAACTAGTAGTACCAGCATCAACCCACACATCCATGATTTCAGGGATTCTCTTCATAACCCCTCCGCACTTACACTTAAAAATCACCTCGTCAATCCATGGTTTATGCAGATTACTAGGCACCTTCCCCTTACCAGCTCTTTTTTCAAGCTCAGAAGCACTACCAAACACTTCGTAAGCCTTACACTTCTCGCACTTCCATATAGGTACAGGCGTGCCCCAGTACCTCTGTTTTGTAATACTATTATCCCTAAGGTTATCAAGCCAGGAATGAAAGGCGTTCTGAGCGGTTTTTGGCACCCAGTAGATACTCTGATTAGCTCTTATCATCTCTTCCTTTAAATCTTCTACTTTAAAGAACCACTGCTTTGTTTTTCTAAAAATAACAGGGGCGTGGCATCTTTCACAGTGAGGATAATCGTGTTTCACTTTTGTCACAGCAATCAAGGCACCGTCTTGTTTAAGCTCTTGAGTGAACTTATCATCATCTTTTCGTGCTTCAAGACCAGCAAACCTCCCTGCTTCTTTTGGGAATACTCCGTGCTCATCCAATATGTTAAAAGGAGGGATATTATTCCTATAACCAACTTCGTAGTCTTCTGGTCCACACCCAGGAGCGCAGTGAACAAGACCAGTACCAGAGCCGGTATCAACATACTCTGATGAGAGTACTACAGTGTGCACTTTTGGATGCTTCTTTTTAAGCTCCTTGTAAAACCCCAGCTTCTTATCCCAGGGGTGCTCGTACTCAACTCCTTCGAGTTTTGAACCCTTGAACTCTTCAATAATCCTGTACTTCTTATTAGCCACTCCTTGAATGAACACGCCTGCAAGTGCTTTTGCCACTATCCATTTCTCTTTTGCTATCTTGCCTTTATCCTTCTTATTATCCTCCACCTCCACTTTTACATAGTCAAGATCCGGGTTAACCATTATTGCAAGATTAAACATAATAGTCCAAGGCGTGGTTGTCCAGATGATAAGGTATTCGTCCTTCTTACCTTTCACTTTGAATTTCATGAATATACTATCATCTTCTACTTCTTTGTATTCACACTCGTGTTTGGCCATTGCAGTAGCGCAGCTCGGACACCAAGTCATTGTTTTTTCCCCTTCGTACAGTCTTCCCTGTTCCTCTGCTTTTTTAACAAGAAACCACTCTGCTTCTATGAATTCGTTCTTAATAGGGAGGTAAGCATTCTTGTAATTCATCCATACCCCCAGCCTCCATAAGTCCCTGCTCATCTCCTCTGCTTTTTCACTGGAGAACCTGATGCACTCATTAACAAATTTATCAACACCGAACTTCTTGATATCCTCTTTCATCTTAATCTTATGCAACGCCATTACCTTCCTAGCGGTTGGTAATCCATGCATGTCGTAACCAGCTCGGTCCCACACATCAAAGCCTCTCATTCTTTTATAACGCAGAACAACATCCTTCATAGTATTATTCCATGCTTGCCCGAGATGAATCTTGCCTGATGTATAAGGCGGTCCTTGTAAGAAGTAGAATGGTTTTCCTTTTTTGTTCTTCTCCTTAACCTTCTCATAAATATTATTATCCTCCCAGAACCTTAGCGTCCAGGCTTCTACTTCCTTAAAATCATACGGTTTTCCCATCTTTTGCTCTTACTCCTTCTGTTTTACTAACCCTCTTCTCTTACACCCCTTGTTTTTTTAGGATGATTCTTTTCAGCTGATATTTTTTTTAGGTTAATTATTATCTCTGATTTTATTTCTGATTATCCTTTGGGTTGTTTTGAGTGCTTTATATTGTTTTCTATCATTAAAAACCTTTTTGGTGAGCATCAACAAATTAAGTGAAAGTAAGTGATGCTACTCTCATATTAGGATAATGATGATAGAAATAAAAATAATAAAAATAAAGAAGGCAGTGCTATTCATGCCTTTCATAACTACTCTGTGCTTCTTTATTCTCCTATTTACTCTGCTTGTTTTAATCATGCTAATCCTGCTCATTACATGCTGGGAATAAAGAAGTAGTTTATAAAAGCTTTGCTCGTGATTGGTTAAGCAAGAGGGTTTTTTTAGTTTAATTACGCTTTTTTTTTGCGCTACTCCTTTTTAAAGGTTTAAAGAAGAATTTAAAGGGAGGAAACTAGTTCGGATAGATGTGTTTCTGTTAGTAGTGGTTGTAACGGCTCTGCTACTCTTCGCTTAGTCTCGTTGATGACGTTGATAAGAATAATCTTTAACACTTCTTTGATGAAGCGTAGAGCGTTTCTTTCTTTGTCCTCTTCAGGCCTGTACTCCCAGACACCTATTTTTCTGGGGTCGGCTTGTTTTATCATTCGAAGTAGGTCTTGGGTGTGGAAGTATGATTTCTGCTCTGAATTATTCATATTATATTTTTTGTCAAAGACGTCGATGTCAATATCAAAATGATTGGCTTCCAAGTACTCTTCTCCAATGCCTGTTTCGCCGTAAGTACTCATTCGTTGGACGCCGTAATTAATGACTCTTATGTTTCTAAAATTATCTTCCACCCCGTTCATATAATTAGCGAGGTTATATACGAGCTTCTCTTTCCTTGCAGGATTCGCTTTGGAGTGGGTTGCAGAGTAGTCTCCGTGGCAGTCGTATCTTGCTACAACATCATCATCCTCGTAGAGCATAAGAGCTCCTACATGGCTTGGTCCTACGCATATGATTCTCTTAGCATTACTGTATTTCTTTTTTATCTCTCTGCCTTTTATGATTAAATCATTAATATCAACTTCGTGTTTCTGGTCTGCTTTTAGGCTCAGCTCTTCTTGCCTTATTATTATCCTTTCCCTAGTTTTCTTGTTTTTTATGTTCTCCTTGTTTTTTTGTATTTCTCGGATTAGGTATTCAAGTGTTGGTTGAAGATAGCCAGGAACGTATTCCTCGTAGTAATTTGTGACTATGTTTTTGTAGTCCTCGTAGAAACTTAGTGCTCTGTGGTTTTTGTCGTAGTGTGTTCTTATAGGCACGCTTATAAGCACTATTTCATTATTCATGGCTTGTATGAGGCAGCACACATTTATAAATTTTATCATATTCACCACTTATAAGAAGTGATTCGTATTTGTGAATTATGATAAAAACAATAAAAAAGATTTTTGGGTTAAAAATAAGAAAAAAAAAAATATTAAAAACACAATAAAAACACAATAAAAACACAATAAAAACACCCTCAGAACTTGGAATAAAAAAACTAAAAAAATAAAGAAAATAAAAAATAAAAGGATAAGGTTATAAAGCAAAACCTATATAAATGCTTTCAGAAATCTTTTTTTCTCACATAATAGGTGAGGAGTATGTATGATGTTATAATTATAGGCGCAGGATTTGCAGGTTACACCGCAGCTATTTATTCTGTGAGGTACAGGCTTACTACTCTGGTAATCAGTAAGGAGCCCGGAGGAGTGATAGTTAACTCCAGAGAAGTGGAGAACTACCCTGGGTTCAGAAGAATCTCAGGTTTTGAATTAATGAAGAAGTTTGAAGAGCATGCCAAGAGCCTCGGAGCTGAACTAGTAGTTGATGAGGTCGTAGGGATTATTAAACAAGCAGGGTCATTCAAAATAGAGACCAGACAGGGAGAAACCTACGAGGCGAAATCAGCAATCCTAGCTCTTGGGACTGAGAGAAGAAAACTTGATATTCCCGGAGCAAAAGAATATGAAGGTAAAGGAGTTCATTACTGTGCGACCTGCGACGCAGCTTTTTACAAGGACAAAGTAGTTGCTGTGATTGGAGGAGGGAATTCTGCTGCTCACTCAGCCCTGCTTCTAAGCAGGTTTGCAAGGAAGGTGTACATAATATATCGCAGAGAAAAACTCAGGTGCGAGCCTCTCCTCTACGATAAGATTAACGCAACGGCTAATATCGAGATTATTTATAAAACCAACCTCACAGAGGTTAAAGGCAGTAAGTTCTTAGAAAAAGTGAGGCTTGATAATGAGTATAAGGGAAGAAAAGAGTTGGAACTTGATGGGGTGTTCGTGGAGATAGGGAGTATTCCTAATTCAAGCCTTGCAAAAGAACTCGGAGTAGAACTAACAGATAAGCATGAGATAGTTGTTGATGAACACTGCAGAACCAATATAAAAGGGGTGTACGCAGCAGGGGATGTTACTAATACTGTGC
Source organism: Candidatus Woesearchaeota archaeon (assembly GCA_011372335.1). GTDB lineage: Archaea > Nanobdellota > Nanobdellia > Woesearchaeales > SM23-78 > SM23-78. Next base: position 4,890 of record DRSY01000096.1, read on the forward strand.
TTAGGCAAGGCATAGTTGCTGCTGCACAAGGAGCAATAGCTGCTGCAAGTGCTTATGCTTTCATAACAGGGAGACATCCGAGTCAAGCATGGTAAGATTTCTCAGTTTAAGCCCGGTTTAACTCCTTTATTTTTATTTTCTAATCCTTCTTATTTTTCTTATTTAATTTCTAATAAAACATTTCCTAATAAGTATTCCTTATAACAATATAACAATAGCCTTTATTGTATATGTTAAGACTTATCATATCGGATTATAATAATATTTTTAAACACCGCCAGGTCTTAAAAATAAAAAAAAGGGTGGTGATATGATAACTGAACTCACAGAGGAGAATTTTGAACACCTAACCAGGCAAGGGAAAGTGATAATTGACTTCTACGCCGAGTGGTGCGGTCCTTGTAAAGTAATGGAACCAGTATTAGAAGAGGTAAGCAAGGAATTCAAAGATATTAATTTCTTCAAGATTAACGTGGATTCTAATCACCAACCCGCCCTCATCCACTCTGTTAGGAGCATACCCACGATTATATTCTTAAAAAACGGTAACGAAGTGGATAGGATTATGGGAGTTACTCAGGAAGAAGAGTTTAAGAAGAGGATAACCCAGGCTTTTAAATAAGGATAAAAATAATAATCTCTGATTAATCTCTTTTAAAAACAGAATGCTCCAATTAAAGCAGAAAAGAATATCTTTCTAAAAACCCTTATTCTTAAAACAAAGATTATAAGTGGGAATATCCAAAATATTAATAATATCAAAAAAACAAATATCAAAAAATAGTTAGAAATAAC
>DRSY01000045.1 GCA_011372335.1 Candidatus Woesearchaeota archaeon
TCAATATGAAGTATGATTTAAGAGCTTTTAACAACGGGGTAAAGTATTATGAGAAAAATCTGAAGAAATTCAAAGGGAAAAACATCTTTGTTGTTCTAGATGTTGATAATGATAAGGCTTTTTTCTCCATAGCTCCCCTTAGCAGAGCGGCTCATAATCTTAATTGCGATGTAGCTGTAAGGATTATTCAGAAGACTTCAAAGACATTGGATGCTTTAATAGATGTGTGGAATGTTTTTGACGATATGGAGAAAGGGGTGAAGAATAAGTTCACGAATGCTCTGAAGGACTTTATTCAAGAAGTTGATAAGAGAGCAAAAGGCGAGTTCAAAAAGATTTTTAAGAGGCCCGAACTCTTTGTTCATGCAAGTAACAAGGAGTTCTATACTAATCAAGGCTTCAGGATGAGTTTCAGACCTGCTTGGTTCAAGAAGTACAAGTGGAACGAATTATTAAAGACCGCTCGTATTATTTGGAAGCAGGTGTATAATCTTAAAAAAACTGAAAGCGTTGGTTTTGGTTTTGAGTTAATAAGAAAAGCAAAGGACATGGAGTATCCTTTAGAAGATTACCTTGATTCCTATGCTATCACCAGAGCAATGTGGTTTGCGTGTCCTGCGAGTAAGAAAACATTAAAAGCAAGCACTCCTAGGAAGACTGTGCTTGAACCCTCTGAGAGAACAGGAGAACTAGCAGCAACTCTGCTGGGTTGCGAGTTAGAGAAGAATATTAGTGAACCTGTTTTTAGAAAGTACAAGAAGGTGTCTGCTCTTTTGAAGCTTAATAGGTTTGAGATTAATAATGCCTCTTTCTTTATCATAGGGGAGGGTTTCTCAGGAAAGCACATCTTTGGAGAAAGAATTGGTTATCCAACCCCTAATAAGAAGTCAAGATGGGATTCTCCCGGGGGGATAATATACCAGTTCCCTTGGTTTCCGCAGACAAAACTTGATGAGAGAGCTCCTTCATGCAGGCTTGGTGTTACTGACACACTTCCCATAGATGTTTTTATTAAGAGCTGCTGCGTAGACTGGCTTAAAATGAAAGAAAAAAATGATGCGCTTATCCGAATAGTGAATAAGTCTGATAAGATAATTGTGAAATCCAAGATGACTAATCTTGAGATTTTTATAAAGGATAAGGCCGGGAAGAGAAGAAGACCTCTTGGCTCTGATGTTGAGATAAGGCATAAATTTGATCCTTATTATCTGAAAAAAGGTGTGAAGGCAGGTACATATTCAAATATTCCTGGCGGTGAAATGTTCATAACCCCTGAGTATATGAGAGGCGTATTTTATGGTGATGTTGTTATTAACATTGATAAGAGCTATGTTCTAAGCGCCAAAAATCCTCTTGTTGTTAAGTGTAACGAGAAGGGTTACAGAATCATTAGAGGCCCTAAGAAAATTATTAATAAGATTTCTGAGAAGAAAAAAGAAGCAATGAAAGTTCTATGCCAACAGGAGAAACATAATTCGCTGCCAAGAGAAATAATTAAGATGAAGAAAGAGAACTTCAACAAGATAGGTGAATTCGCTATTAATACTAATCCTAAAGCCGAGCTATGCAACTACCTTATTGTTAATGAGAAGATTGCAGGCATGATACACATCGCGCTGGGTTCTGGTTTTGAAGATGACAGGACAACAGTTTATCATTACGATATTGTTATTAATGCAAAAAAACAAGAACTTGATATATACGGGGTGAAGGGAGATAAAAAGCTTTGGATGATGAAGAAAGGTAAACTCGCTGTGTAAGTTTTTATTTTTAAATGATTTTTTAAATGATTTTTACGGTTTTCTCGACGATTTATTTGTTTTATCGACGAGTTTCTTAACAGTAATGTTTATAAATCCAACTCTATTCCGGGTTTAATATGGTGAGTAAAAACATCTCTAAACGCTCATTTTTTTCTTCTATAACACCTGTTAATGAACTTGAAGAAGAGAATAGGCTTCTAAGAGAAACATTATCCCAGTTAAGAGAAGAGATTGAGCGTTACAGAAGCCCTGCTTTGATGGTAGCAGAAGTTGTGGATGTGATTAAGGACAAGGCCATTATTGCTCTTCCAAATGGCAACAAGTTCTTTGTTCATGTTTCCAGCGAGGTTAAGAACCTTATGCCTGGTGAAACAGTGCTCGTAGAACAGAGAAACCTCACTGTTGTTAATAGAGCGATTTCTTCAAAACACTTTAATGTCGAAAGGTTCGTTATACTAGAAAGACCTAATGTGAAATGGTCAGAGATAGGAGGTCTTGCTAACCAGGTTAGGGAGATAAAGGAAGTAATAGAACTGCCTTTAAAGAACCCTGCGCTTTTCAAGAAAGTAGGTATTCAGCCGCCAAAAGGTATTTTGCTTTATGGTCCGCCAGGCACTGGCAAAACTCTTCTTGCAAAAGCAGTTGCGAGTTCTACTAAGAGTACTTTCATAGAGATTGTTGGTTCGGAACTCGTCCAGAAGTTTATTGGTGAAGGAGCAAAACTTGTGAAAGAGATATTTGAACTTGCAAGACAAAAAGCGCCGAGTATTGTGTTTGTTGATGAACTAGATGCTATTGCTGCTAAACGAGTTGATATCGGTACTAGTGGCGAGAGGGAAGTACAACGAACCTTTATGCAGTTCCTAGCAGAGATTGATGGTTTCAAACCCTTAGCTAATGTGAAGATTATTGGGTGTACTAATAGAATGGACATACTTGACCCCGCGGTTATAAGACCTGGCAGATTAGATAGGTTAATAGAAGTGCCTATACCAGATGAGGCTGGCTTAAAAGAAATCTTTAAGATACATACCAAGCACATGACTCTGGATAAGAAGATAAGAAAAGAAGCTATTCTTAAAAAAATGAAGGGCTTCTCAGGAGCCGAGGTAAAAGCTGTGTGTACAGAAGCCGGTTACTTTGCTATTAGGAATAATCGCACCAAGGTTAATCATCACGACTTCCTTTGCGCCATAGATAAGATTAAGAAGGAAGAAGCAGAGGGAGATGAGTTTATAAGAATGTTTGGTTGATCTTTCACCTAAAGGAATCCTCAACTAAATGTTAATGCGTTTTTCTTTCGAGGTAAGAGGAGATGTTATAAAACTCTGGTTTTTTTCTTCCATGGTCAGAGACGTCACCAAAGAAAATTTTTTAATGGCTTATTAAAAAGACATAATTTATATAAATTGGTAATGTTTAACTTAAAAAGACGCACAATGACCTGGTGAACACCCCATGAAGCTTCGGCTAATGATTAACGGAAGTAACTTGGGAGTGCGTCATTCCTAAGAAGAAACTGGTTTATAAGAATATGATTTATAAAGAATGATTGTTTCATAAAATCATAAATTCAATGCAGAACCTAAACTCCCGTGGAGCGGCCTGTCCGCATTTAACAACTCTTAATACCCGGCACTTCTTCTTTGCGTCTCTACACGCTTTTTTTATCTTCTCAACACTCTTATTAGTTTCACCTTCTTTTTGGAAGTCATAGAAATGAATAACTGTTCCTTTCCTGCTTACTTTTAAGGCGACATCAAGGTAGTGTATTGCTGATCTTGGCAGGGGCATTATGATTCTGTCAAACTTCTTGTTGAGTTTTGGAATTATGCTTCTTACATCACCAAGAAAGACGCTGGTGTTATTCAACTTATTCAGCAAAACGTTTTGTAATGCATAGTTATGCGCCTCTGGGTTTATCTCAACACCCGTAACATGTTTGGCTTCTGTGTTCTTTGCAATGACACATACGTAAGGAGCGCATCCCGAGAACATTACAAGGACGTCTTCACCTTTCCTTACCTGCTTATAAACTCTTTTCCTTTCATTACTAAGTCGCGGGGAGAAATAAACCTTTTCAACATCTAATCTTAAAATCACATTGTTCTCCTTGTAAACTGCTTCTGTGGTTTTTTCTCCTGCCAGATACTTTAATTTCTGAGTTCTGAAAACACCTTCGTGCTTGCCTTTCTTTAACACAGTTCGGATATTCTTATTAGTTCTTAGCACTTCTTTTGCTATTAGTTTCTCTTTTTTCTCAAGTTCTTTTGGAATCTCAAGAATAGCAACGTTCCCAATAACATCCATTGATGTCCGTAGAAATACTAAGTCTTTTTTACGTAGCTTCTTAGTAAGAGCACTCCTAAGGTTTGTTCTTGTTTTCTTCTTTTTTAGAATTTTATGAACCAACTTGTATTCGCTTTTAAACCTTTTCTTCACAGGGAAATAAACAAATTCTTTATCCTTCTTAAGATAATGGTCTTTATCAAGCAAATCCTTCTTTATTAACTCATTCTTTACTTTCTCAGCTTCTCTAAGAGGAACTTTTATACATAGCATGTATTTTTAATCTAATCAACAAATGTTTTTAAATTTTTAGATAAAAACTAACCCAGGAGGTTAATAGCGCCTATGATGAACAAGAGGATTAGGCTTATAGCAATAAACTTGTTAATATAAAGAGTGTATTCTGGTTTTCGTTCGCTTTTCTTCTTAGCATTAAGAACCATTAATATTGTGAGGACGCCAACAATCGCTCCTGTGATTACGCCTGTAATCTGAAGTATTGTTGTAAACGTCGCGATGTTCCTTAGCAATAGGAAGAGGAGGAACGGCACGAAGCACGCTAACACCCAGGAAGTGTTCTTTCTCAGACCATAATCATACCAGAACAACTCTTTAAGAGCAAGACCGAGTGCGAGGAAAGAGGTTGTCATAGTAAATAAAGCGAATAAAGCGCCTATGAATACTAGTTTTTCCCCTAGAATAACTGCTAAGCCAAGAGCGCCGACTTCTTGAGTGTTCACTCCCAGCACTCCGACAATTGAAAGTGCAAATAACACGTAGATAACAATGGGTATTAGGCTACCAATTATTATCGCTTTTTTTAACTCTTTCTTATACCTCCCTAGTTCTTCCTTCATTTCAGGGATAGCCACAGTTCCAAGAAAAGCAAAGAGTACCACGCCGTAAGGAACAAGTATTTTTGAAAAACTGAACTCTGATAGGTTCGCCAGATTAATCTTGGGGAAGGCCAGAATAAATATGAGGACTACAAGAGTGATGACTAACGGTGTTACAATTGCTTCTGATTCCTCAATTGCTTTTAAGCCGATATAAACAATCCACGCTAATACCCCGAAGAATATAATACTGCATAACAGCGGGTCCCATCCGAGAATACTTGCAAGAGCTTCTCCTCCTCCCAAAGTATAAGCGATAATAGCACCGTAAATACCAATAATCATGCTGATAAACATGAAATATTTGCCTAGTCTTCCAGTGTATTTTTCTGCATAGCCTGTTAGTTGGTGGTTGCCTTTTGTTCTAAGAACCACTTCTCCTAGGTATAGGTTGATAAGTAATATAATCAATCCAATGCCAATTATATTAATAAGTCCTGTGAGGAAGCCTGCTTTTGCAACCACATACGGGATGCCTAGGATGCCTGCTCCTATAACACAACCTATGAGGGTGGATGCTGCTTCAAATAACCTCTTTTTTCGCATAAGAATTTTTATAGATGCGATTGTTTAATAAGTTTTTCCATTATTTTTTTATTCAAAAAAAGTCTCCTAATCCTGTTTGCTTTTTATCGCTGCTTCTCTCTAGTTTTTCCA
>DRSY01000111.1 GCA_011372335.1 Candidatus Woesearchaeota archaeon
ACTAAATCAGGAACAAAACGTTTGTTCGCCCTTTTTTCCTTGCTAAGCGTAGCGCTTCTCCTGCTTATTTCTCTGGTAAGCGGACTTGGTATTAGCCCTGCTAGGAAGACAATAGACTTCCAGCCTAATAAAACTGTGGAGCTGGATTTCAATATAATTAATTCAGAACAAAGGGATTTCCAAGCAGAACTCAGGGCTATAGGCGAGCTTTCTAGTATAATCTTTTTTAAAAACACCACTATCCAAGTGAACTCCGCGCAGTACAGGGTTCCCTTTAAGATAATACTAAGATTCCCTTCCTATATGGAGCCAGGTATTCATACGAGCAAGATAGAGATTAGCCCGGTCCTGCCGAGTACTCGTGAAAACATGTTCGTAGCTTATATTGCTTTACAAGCACCTCTTACTGTAAGAGTGCCTTACCCTGCTAAGTACTTAGACTTATCCTTTAGAGCTTTAGAAGTGGATGAAGGCACACCTGTACCTTTCTATATTACTCTGGATAATCTTGGTTCAGAAGACATAGATGAAGCCGTAGCAGAAGTTGAGGTTTATGATCCTGAAAACAAACTCGTGGCAAGAGCAATAACACGCAAGGTAAGTGTGGCTAGTAATTCTGTTAAGGAAGTACAAGCACTCCCAAGTCCGATCCTGAGAAAAGGCGTTTATAACTTGATTATAACAGCTTATTATGATGGGCAGGAGAAGAGACTCAAAACAAATTTTAGTATGGGAGAACCGCTCATAAGAGTGAAGGGGGTTATAACAAAGAAGCTTGTAAAGGATGAGATTAATAAGGTCATCTTCAGGGCTTATAATGATTGGAACACAGAACTAGTTGTTCATGGTATTATTGGTGTGGGGCAAGCCAAGACTGAAATCCCTGTTTTCAAGCTCAGTCCTGGAGAAGAAAGAGAAGTAGCAGGGTTCTTTGAAGCTAAAGGGATTACACCAGGAGAGTATAATATGAGCCTTACCTTGATGTACGCTAATCAGATCAAGACTTATACCTTCCCAGTCAGAATCATTGAAAGAATAAGTGTTAAGCCTGAGAAACAAAGACTCCTGCCTTTAATAATCGGATTATCCCTTATTATAATACTCCTAATAATCTTAGTACGGGTATTCTTATTTGTCAAAAAGAAAAAAGCTTTTAGAGAGCGAAACCTTTAAATAGGTACTATTACAAGATAAAGAAGTATGGTAGTCCAAGCTGTAGAACAATCTGCTTTCAGAGGAACCCTTACTTTTCTTAATAAGATAGGCGTCTATGATGTTGTTCTCCCCTTCCTATTGATATTCACAATAGTATACGCTATTCTGGAGAAAACCAGGATTTATGGCACAGAAAAGATTGAAGGAAAAGAGTACACTCGTAAGAATCTTAATGGTATGACTGCTTTTGTAGTGGCTTTCTTTGTAGTGGCGTCAACAAAACTCGTAGCTATTATTAACGAAGTCCTAGCTAATACAGTGCTACTCTTATTACTCTCTATTTGCTTCTTATTACTCGCAGGAAGCTTTCACACTGGTAAAGAAGAGTTCTTTCTTAAAAAGGGTTGGAGGAACTTATTTATGATAATCATGTTCCTTGGTATAGTACTAGTATTCCTGCACGCTCTTGGATGGCTACAAGTAATCTTGTGGTATGTAACCACTCAGTTTAATTCAGTGGTTGTATCATCAATAATCCTTGTCATAATCGTCGTAGTAGCAATAATTTATATCACAGGAGGATTCACAAAGAAGAGTGCAGAAGAAGAAAAGGATTAGAAGAAAGGAGAGTGGGAAAAAGGATTTGAAGTAGCAACCTTTAGGAGGCCCTTACTAAAAAAGACTTGTTTTATAATCCTGCTTTGTACCACTCTTTTTTTAGAGAGGCTTATAGAAAGTTATAAAAAGGCTTTATGCCAATATGAGGAGTAAAAACAAGGAGGTTTGATGAAAAATGATGTTTGAAAACTTTATAGTACTGCTCAAGGAGTGGGGTGTGGTAGATGTTCTCTTACCCTTCATACTTGTGTTCACAATAATCTTTGCTGTGCTGCAGAAGACTAAGATACTGGGTGAAGACAAAAAACAGTTTAACGTTATGATTGCACTTGTGATGGGCTTAGGAGTTGTAATCCCTCATATTGTAGGCGGATATGGAAGACTGAACTTTGACCCTGTCGTGGTTATTAATGAATCTTTACCCCAAGTATCCTTAATCGTAGTGGCTATTGTGATGATGCTCTTAATCATAGGTGTTTTTGGTAATGAGATAGACATAGCAGGCACATCATTATCTGGCTGGGTGGTGATATTCGCTCTGGTTGCTGTTGTGCTGATCTTTGGCTCTGCAGTGGGGTGGTTCGCTCTGCCTTTCTGGCTAGCATTCTTATACAATCCTGAGCTTCAAGCTTTGATAGTAATGATCCTGATATTCGGCGTGATAATATGGTTCATAACCAAGGAGCCAAAGCCAGATAATGAGGAGGATTGGATTAGAGAACGCATTGGTAAGATTCTACAGCCTAAGAAGAAATAAAAAATCATTTGAATAAAAATAAAAATAAACTGCTGGAAAGATAAAATACTTAAAAGCTCCGAAACCCTTTTTTTTATTTTTGTTGTTGAATATATATTTTAACCTAAAAATGAAAAATGGCGACCTTCCTTGATGTAGGGCTGATAGAGAATTTTGGGATTATATTTGTAATTCTGCTAATCTTTCTAATAATGTTTGGCTTGTTAGAGTATATCAAAGCATTCGGAGAGGACCGCAGAGGATTACACGCTATAATCGCCTTAGTAGTAGCCCTCCTATTCCTAGTATCCAAGATAGCTACGAAGATAGTTGCGATGATGGTGCCTTGGTTCATGGTGGTTGCACTCTTTATTTTTTTCACCTTGTTCTTAGTAAGGATGTTTGGGCTTGATGAAGCAGGCGTTAAGAAGCTAATCGCGGACCCGAATGTTTATCCCTGGATTATTGCGTTTGCTGGTCTTATACTCTTCCTCTCCCTTGGCAATGCTTTTGGTCAAAGCCTGCTTGAGAAAGGGGAAGGTATTAAGCAACCCGCGGATTACACTGCTGGGACTCAAACAAGTACAGAAATGCCTGCTACTAGTAGTGGATTACAACCAGCGACTCCTGGAACTAGGAGTACAACAACCACTAGTTTCACCACGAATCTTCTTAATACTTTAAGACATCCTAAGCTTATGGGCTTATTATTTGTTTTTCTTGTAGGCATGTTTGCTTTGATATTCCTAACCAAACCTGCTAAGCCATAACGTGGGTTAAGCTATAACCCGGGTTTTTTTCTTAAGCACACATTTTTATTACTGATTATGCTTAGTAATATTACTCATTCTTTTATTTGTCATTCTTTTTATTCATCTGAAATCAGCTTTTCAACCTCCTATTTTTTTGGCTTTTAAAGAACAAGAAGCAAAAATGATAAAGCACAAAAAAACATTTTTTTACTTCGTTTTCTTCTTCATTGCCTGCGTAATCCGACTCAGCTCATTAATGTTCTCTGTGAACACAGGCAGAACCTTTGAGAAAACCTTTTCCATAGCCCTGATTTCTGCTCCTACTTCCAGAATGTTCTTATCATACTCACCTATCTTCCCAATAATTGCTTGGTGGAGCTTGTCAAACTCCTCTTTTAAGCTGTCAAAACGCTGCTCTAACTTGTTAACTTTCATCTCAATCTCATTCTTCCACTCAACAATCTTATTAATATCCTTAACAAGCTCATCCCACTTCTCATCTATAATGCTTTCAACTAGTTCCTCTATTTCCTCACTTGTAACTCCCACACCACCAGTATCGCTATAATTTTGTACTGCTTCTGGGGTCTGAGCCAACTCTGGTCCTGGCGGCGGAGGTGCTCCTGGAATATTACTAGGATTAGGATCCTGGGGAGGAGGTGCTCCGCTTACAAGATCAGCTTGGTTCAAAGCATCAAATATCTGGGTTGAAGAGTAACCGTTTCTCTGCAGAGCCTGAACTATCTGGGTATTATCAAGACCCCGGGCTCGCAGGGCTTTCACCTGGTCAACAGGCAAATCATTTGGTTTATTAAACAAAGCCAAAAACAACACCTCTTTTGTTTCTCATTTAAAACAACTCTTATGAAGCAGAGTATATAAATTTTATGTTGCTAAACCACTTTTTGCTACTCCTGTTATTACTGCTATTTATTAACGCTGTTAGTACAATATGTGATGATCTTATTTTAATATTCTTATTCTTAGTTATTCTTATTTTAATTATTCTAAACTCTTTTTCTCTTCTAGTAACTTGTTAAGCTCTTCCCTTGTGACGAAATTCATAGGTTGCCACATATCAACGTATCGTTCCATTACTTTGAAATCATTCTTATTCACAAGGTTCTTTATCTCAGCACTTATAAGCCTTAGCTTATCATTAAGGTCTTTTAGCTCACGCTTAATATCCATGACGTCCTCTGAGAGCATCTTAATGTCTCCTCTAAGCTCTTTCTCCATCTCAATCATGTTTTGTTCAGATACTTGCGTCCTTTCCTTTAAAGTAGAGTATCTCTCTTCAAGAATCTTAAGGCTTACTGCAAGAGCATTAATTTTTTTGGAGAGTCTGCTAATCCACGCAGTATCAGCACCCTGCTTTCTAATATGTTCTTCGGGCTGAGGTGGTTGTCTTGGAAACAGCGTTGGTTCAACCATGATGCTACTTATTCTTGTTATCGTAGTATTTAATGTTTTTGGATTTTTTTTATTTTTCAAAGGAGGAAGGAGGAAAGAACAAAAAGAGAACAAAGAAGAAAAAGAGGATTTTTCAGCACGAACTTGTTCGAGCAAAACATTTATATACCTTGCATAGCATATTTCCTTTTAGTGTAGGGATAAGTATATTATCAAGTTTATTACAGGAAGCCTCAAGTAAAAAAAAAGAGGGTGGAATTTGGCGCTTTTTAATAGAAACAAGGGTGGCTTGCCTTATGAAATAGTAAGGGAAGGAGAAGAAACTATTCTTAAGATTAATTGCGAGAATCTAACCACTGTGCCTTCTATTGAGGACAACCCAAGCCTAATGGCTTTTACAATAGATAGGCTTATCGAGAACAGAGCAACTACTAAGATAGTGTTTATACAGAAAAGGGATTATGAGTATGATTATGCCCAGACCAGGCTCTTAATGGAGATAGCTGTTATTTATAATAAGTTAGTGAAGCAAAAAGACGTGTTCAGCTACGAGGCAATACGTGTTAAGACTCCTCCAAGGTATGTTGACAGGATTTATAATCAGATTCATCACTTAATATTTGATGTTCTGAAAAGAGACCCTCTTACTTGTTTTGTTGAGCTAAGAAGACTGCTTAGGCATGAAAGAATCCTTTTAGAAACAGAGTCCGGAGACTCAGTCAAGGCTCATAAGCTTTATGTAAAACTCTTAACCTACCTTCTTGAAGAACTTGATAAGACAAGGTTAATAACCATTGCAAAACCTTTTTTAGCAGGGCTTAAGCCTTTTGATAGGAGTGTTTATAGCAAGATCTTCTCGCCTACTATAAAACCAGATTTTATGTTCACAAAACTGATGGCTACTTATCCGAAGAACAGCAC
>DRSY01000107.1 GCA_011372335.1 Candidatus Woesearchaeota archaeon
CTCTTAACAGTCAATATCATCTTGTCCTCGTTATCTGCGAGCACACCAAACTCTGCTAATCCAATCGTACTCGCATCAGCATCAGTTACAACAGAACTGCTCTCCTTAAGCCGGATGCTTTTTACAAAACTCTTAACCCTGGAATTCCACATATAATTATTAATACCATTCCTTATACTCTTAGCAAGCTCATCATAATCAGTCTTCTTATTAATCATCTTACCAAGCTCATATGCTCTTTGCAGAGCACCATAACTAACAGCATTAGCCCATACCTCCCACCCACTCTCATAAGGAGGGAACTCGTGAATAGAATTAGGAGTATACACCAAACCCGTGTTCTTAGACGTATCCCTCATAATATAGTTCATCCCTTTTTCAAGCTTCTCCCAGTACTCCTTAACGAAATCCAGATCATTAGTTGATTTTGCATATTCATATAAAGCCACAGTCATAAGTCCTATCTCTCCTACTTGTAACGGCTTATAACTTGAGTCCTTGCCATTAATATCATAACGCTGGGGGAAAGTACCGTTCTCAAGTTGCCTATCCCACACAAACATTAATGCTCTTCTTGCATTATCATACAGCCCAGCAGATATAAAGCCCAGCGTACAGAAAGCATGATCCCTTGTGTAGACATGCGGGTACCTTGTGCCTTTCGGAGAAGCCAAGCAGCCACCGTTCTCAAGCTGCACCTTCCTAAGGACGTCTATACTCTTATCATACAGTTTTTCCATGCTTTCATGATGTAAAATCCTATCTCACCTCTTTTTCAATTATTACTAAAAAGTATCATAGCAGTCCAAAAGCAAAGTGGCAGGGGGGTGTTTATGACACCTCTTTTTTAATAACCCACACCCACCCCTTAGGTCCTATACCATGAGCTTTTAAATAGTTTTCTGAAGCATAACTCCCATCCCCTCTCATTACAAGATACCCTGCATTCACTGCGTCTAGCATTGGCAAATCAGCTTTGGAGTCTCCGATAGCAATACTTCTTATCTCTCTTTTAAACTGTTTCTTAAATAAAGAGGTTAAAATCTTTACAGCTTCACCCTTATCATTGTTCCCGATTAAGTGATAATATCGCCCTCCTTTTACTATGCGTAACTGGTTCTGTCTAACCAGTTCTTTTAATCTCTGCTCATCTCCTTTGAATTTGAACGGCTCATCATAACCCCTTCTCTTTGCCCGCTCAGCCTCATAAGGAGGCAGCTTGGTATCCTTGACTAGCTCGTCAAGCTTCATATCACCAAAGCCGATAATAATACTGTCTCTTAATTGTTCTCTTATATTCTTCAAAGCTCTTCTCAGCCTATAATACCTTGTTCCGAGCTCAATGATGAGGTAACCATCCTCTTCTCGTTGGTACTTAAACTCAATGCTGAAATAATCTTTGGGAATATATATTGCTCCTCCGTTCTCCACAATAAAAGGCTCTTTCATCCCTATCTTTCCTAAGTAGTACTTGGTCTCCTCCGCAGTCTTGCTTGTGCACAGAACTAGTGCGATGTTCTTCTCCCTGATGTTCTTCTTCTTAATAAGCTTAAGACCAGGCTCTGCATCTTTAAAAGAATATGTTTTATGATCAAGTAAAGTGCCATCAAGGTCTGAAAAAATTATTAATCTCATCTAATCTATGATTATAAAGAACAATTCATATAAAAAAGTTTTCTTAGCGCTGGTACCCTTCAAAAAGTCTTAGAAAAAGCTTTTAATTATGTTATGTACTATTGCTCTGCAATAGAGCTCTACTCCTTGAGCAGCATAGGTTGTAAAGCTTACACCAGGCAAGTCCGAACTTTCACTTCATAGCTAAGAAAAAAACGGTTTTATTTAGGTTAATTGCAAATAAAAAATCTTTTAGATTCTGAACGGTGCCGGTAAGAAAAACCCGGACTCATTTATCTGATTCTATTCCTTAATAATAGCGTAGCCGATAAGCCTGAACCTTGTACCAATCCGCCTAGAAATAGTTACTTTGTCCCCTACCTCAGCGCATAAAGGCATCTTCAACCTGCACTTAGCACTATTCTTTCCTAGCTCATAAACAAATCCGATACTCTTCTCACCATTAACATTTAATAGCAACACCTCACTCATCTTAATAGGCTCAACTTCAAGCTCTTCCCGACTACCAACCACTCTATCCAGAAGATGAACATCCAGATTTAACTCATACCATACCCTAGGCAGCCTGCCAGGTAACCCAACAAGGTTTCCTGTAAGACTATCAGAATGCACCACAGCAGGGTCAAGGGTTGTCTGAATAGCAACACTCCCCCCAGGACCTAACTCGTTAACAACCACTCCGCCAGTCATAGCACTAACAATAGTCGTGAAGATTGGCTTAGCAACAAGCTTGTTCTGCTCCTCAACCACTCTGCCAGGCCTAATCTCAATCCTATTACCTACTCTTAGCTTTCCCCTAATAATAGCGCCGCCTAGTACGCCACCTCTCATCTTATCAGGAGTGACCCCTGGCTTGTTAATATCAAAACTCCTAGCCACTAGGAGTAACGGATTAGCATTAGGATCCCTCCTAGGAGTAGGGATGGTCTCCTCGATAGCTTTTATAAGAGCGTCAATATTAACGCGGTGCTGAGCACTAATAGGGATGATAGGCGCGTTCTCGTACTCTGTTCCTTTTAAGAACTCCTTGATCTCCTTATAATTACGTATAGCTCTCTCCTTTGTAACAAGGTCAATCTTGTTCTGTACAACCACGAGGTGCTTGATACCTGCAATCTTTAAAGCCATTAAATGCTCTCTTGTCTGAGGCTGAGGACAAGGCTCATTAGCAGCCACAAGCAGCAAAGCACCATCCATGATAGTAGCACCGCTTAGCATAGTAGCCATAAGACTCTCATGACCCGGAGCATCTACGAAGCTGACCTTTCTTAAAAACGTGGTAGGAACATTATGCTTCGCACATATTTTACTTACAGTATAAGCTTCTATGCCCTTACATTTAGGACACTTCCTAAAAACAGTGTCAGCATAACCAAGCCTAATAGTAATCCCTCTTTTAAGTTCCTCAGAATGAGTATCCGTCCATTTTCCGCTCAGCTTCTCTGTAAGAGTCGTCTTCCCATGGTCAACATGACCAACAAGGCCTATGTTAAGAACAGGCTGGCCCCCCTCCTCAACCTCTATTATGACTTTGTCTTCTTCACCGCCACTAACAACTTCCTCTTCTTTCCTTTTCTCACCCTTCTCTTCTTTCTTTGCTTCTTTTCTTTCTTTTTTCTTTGCTTTTTTCTCTTTAACACTCCTTTTACTTGCACTCTTCTTCCCACTCTTTATCACACTATTCTTCTCCCCTTCTTTCTTACCTTTTCTTACATCCTTTTTTTCCTTTTTATTACTCATTAAAAGCCTTGAAAATATACGTCATATATAAAGCTTGTTGAAAATATTAAACAAAAACCTTTATAAACACATGGTTTTTCTCCTCAATAAAACATGACTAAGATACTAGCATTTAATAGATGGGACTGCTCGAATATAAAAGTACAAGACCCTGGCTTAGTCAGGTATATTAATGTTACGCCTGTTATTGTTCCGAGGACAGGAGCAAGGTATGCGGGTAACCGGTTTCATAAGTCAAAGCTATTCATAGTTGAGAGGCTTATAAACCGGCTGATGAATCCAGGGCATAAAGGTAAGAAGCACTTCAAGACTAGTTACCATATTACTGGCAAAGCAACCAATGCGGTTAGGGTAGTGGAAGAAGCATTAAAGATTATCGAGGATAAGACAAAGAAGAACCCTGTAGAGGTGCTTGTAAGGGCTATTGAGAATGCTGCTCCTAGAGAAGAAATAATCACTATTGAGTACGGCGGTGCTCGTTACCCCAAAGCTGTTGAGATGAGCCCTCAGAGAAGAGTAGATGCTGCTCTTAAATTCTTTGTTCAAGGAGCATATCATAAGGCTTTTAACTCCAAGATCAGTGCAGAGCAGGCTCTTGCACGAGAAATAATAGGAGCATATAATTCTTCTGCTGACTCATTAGCAATTTCAAAGAAGTTCGAGCTTGAAAGACAGGCTGATGCGAGTAGGTGAATAACGGATAAAATAAATAATTTCAAAAATTTAATCTTCTAAGTTCTTAAGATGTCATCAACATTAATAACTGGTTTTCTGAATTTATAAGCTTCATCATAGCTTATCCTTGGACACGCAGTGTTAACAAAGCACTCAATGAAAGGAAAGTTCTCAAGTTCAGAATAGTTAAGAGTGTTAAAAACCAAGTAATAAAAGTTTTTTTCAGGAAACCTTTCTTCTAATTCGTAAGCCTTTCTTATATTGTACTGCCCGGGCTTTGTACTAATCAGCACTCCCACCTCCTTGCTACTCATAAAACCCAGTAATGCTCCTCGCTGCTTCTTCTTCACATCCTTAACATCCTTTTCTTCAAGCTTGAAATACTTCTTTGAGAACGGATTAAGCACAAAAACAGGTTTATTATTCTTTAACATCAATGCCTTTGGATGGAATAAGCCGTCGCCTATATACAGAAAGGCATCAAAGTCTTCTTTGAATTCTTTAATATTACATCCAAGCAGTTGGCCAGCATGCTTTGTATGCTCTGTTCTTATCAATATCACCTTCTTACCTTGTCCTTCTATTTTCTTTGCAGCACTCTTAATACTCCCTAAGAATTGCACACTTGTAAACAAAGCAACCTTTGCAGGTAGCAACCTAACTAGTTCATCAGGCACATCCACTCCACCGTTATACCTTGCTTCCACAAATAATGTTCTCATAACAACTATTAAGTCAAGCAGTATTTTTAAGATTTCCCATAAAAATTCTTTGATTTAATCATTATGAACCCTTAATTTTTTTTAATCACTTATTAATCATTCCGAATTATTTATATACCTGTGATTGTATTTTTGTTTTTCATGCCGGAACTAAAGAGAAGCTTAGGTATAGGAACAATAATCGCATTAACCCTTACAGCGATGATAGGCACAGGCATGTTCTTTGGCACAGCTATTGGATCCAAGTACTCGGGTAATGCAGTGCTAATAGCATGGGCTCTTCTACTTCTTCTTAGTCTTTACGTAGCAGCGTGCTTTGGAGAGCTAATAGCGTTATTCCCCAGAGCAGGCGGAGTATATGAATTCTCAAAACAAGCTTATGGAAGCTTCTTCTCCTTCCTAATAGGTTGGATTACATGGATGATGGCAAACATAAGTGTTACAGTCCTCATAATAGCAGCGCTTGAATACCTACTCCCCCTTAGCTTCGCGTTACATTACAAAATCCTTATAGCAACAGGCATAATCATTCTCCTTAACTTCATAACTTACCTTGGGGTTGAGACTAGTGGTGCGGCTCTCATATTCTTTGCTTTAATAACCATAATCTTATTCCTAGCGATTATAATCCCAGGCGCTATGCATCTCAACCTGAATAATTTCAAACCATTATTCTCAGGTCCTTATATACTTGTTTTTGTCTCATTATTCTACATGCTCGAAGCGTTAATGGGATGGGAGGAAGCCTCCTTCTTAGCAGAGGAGACAAAGAACCCTGAGAAGAC
>DRSY01000037.1 GCA_011372335.1 Candidatus Woesearchaeota archaeon
TAGTCTCCAGAGGTCCACGCTCCCAAATAATCATTAAGTTCTTGTATTTGCTTCAACTTGAGATAAAGCAAGTTGAAGCAAATACAAGAACTTAATGATTATTTGGGAGCGTGGACCTCTGGAGACTAAAGTCCTAGCTCAAACAATTTCCTTGTCTTAGAACTGTTAAACTTTTACGCTTAGTCTCTTAACATGAGGGCTTGCCTGCCATAGTTGTTTTCTGCCTTTCTTACCCGCTCTTACAACAGCTCCTTTTGTTTTTA
This sequence comes from Candidatus Woesearchaeota archaeon, assembly GCA_011372335.1. Lineage (GTDB taxonomy): Archaea > Nanobdellota > Nanobdellia > Woesearchaeales > SM23-78 > SM23-78. The sequence continues at coordinate 264 of DRSY01000037.1, forward strand.
ACTCCCTAATCTTTGCACTGGCTGTTGATTCAGAAACCTTGAAATGTCTGGCAAGGTCTTCTATTGTTTTTGACCCTGTCATTAAGTATATTAACCATTCTCTTTGGTGTTTGTTAAACCTTTTTTCAAAAGCCTGTATTTTCCTTTGTTTATCTTCCTTTTCAAGATAAACATAAGCATTAACGTTTACTTTGTTAAGCTCAAGAATCTCTTTTGCACCCCAATACGTAACCATGTAAGTCTTGTTGAGGAGGATGGGGTTATTATGTTTGAACTTTCTGTAATGAAAATCAAATATCATGTCTGTGTATTCAAGTAGTTTTCGGGGGTTGCCATCAGCACAGGCAACAAGCAGATTAATAGCTTCGTTATGCAACTTATTATAATAATTAATGCCGTTCTTGCTTTGTAATCTAAGTTTTAGAATCTCTTTCATTTCAGCGTCATCAAGAGTGGGAAGCACAATTGTTCGTTTACCCAGTCTCTCCTTAAAAGAAGGGGTGACATTCTTAAGATACTTGCTTATCTGAGCTATTACTATGCTCTTAATCTTTCTCTCATTAGGGTTCTCCCATTTGGCACGTGCATCAAGGATGAGGTTCTTATCAGTTGCTTGAAACTCGTCAATGATTAGCACAGGAGTCTTAGAAGGGTACTTCCTAAGTCTTATTCTATCAAAGAAGCTTCGCTTCTTCTTAAGCTCTTCTTCAAGGTTGAAGTCTTTTGGCAGTTCCTGAGCATCAAGGTAAATAAACTTATGGTTCTTAAGATTCTTCTGCACTCTTAGCAGAAGAGACGACTTTCCGCTTCCGGTAAGTCCATTAAGAAAGCAAATTTCTCCTTTAAGGATATGATTAACAAGTTGCTCTTCCTGTCTCTCCAGACCGACAAGGAGAGGGTTTGGTCTTACATCTAAGGGGTTGGTCTTGAAGCCGAGTTGTTCATACCAGGCGCTCATTAAGAGTATTTGTGATAATAGGATTATATAAATCTTACTTTAAAATTTAAGCAAATAACCAGGTCTTCAACAAGGTCCTTAAAAAAGGGTTTATGAGCAAAAACTTTATATACTACAACCAACTCATTAAATTAGAATTTTTCATGATAATACTATAGGAGGGATGTTTATGGCTGAGGAGGATAAGAAGTTTTCAAAACAATTAATTGGTAAGACAGTGGTTTCTAAGACAGGTAAGAGGTTCGGGGAAGTAGGAGATATAATCTTTGAGACGGGCTCAGGAGAATTAATCCATATGGTTCTGAAAAATCCTACTAGTTATACTGAAAGACTAGACCTTGAGAGAAGCAAGGAAGGAGAATTATTAATTCCTTTCAGCGCAGTTATTGCAATCGGGGACTTCTTAGTGGTTGCAGAAGAAGATATTGTATGATCCTTGTATAACTTTTTTCCTTGCTATTTACCTTACTTTTTATTCTTTTAACACAAGTTATTTAAACCAGCCGTGATTCTTGGGGTTACATAGATGAAGGCAGAGGATATTGCTATCTGGACTGAGAAGTACAGGCCTAAGGATTTTGATGAGATTAAGGGCCAGGATGAGATTGTCAGGCGAGCTGAGGCTTTTGTTAAGAAGAAGAATATGCCTCACGTCTTATTCGCGGGCCCTGCAGGTGTTGGTAAAACTACGCTTGCCCTAGTTATTGCTAGGAAGCTCTTTGGAGAGAGGTGGCATGAAAACTTCTTGGAGCTTAATGCGAGTGATGAAAGAGGTATTGATGTTATTCGTGTAAAAGTGAAGGATTTCGCTAGGACAAAAGCCATAGGTGATGTGCCTTTTAAGATTATTTATCTTGATGAGTGTGACGCTCTTACAAAGGATGCTCAGCAAGCCCTGAGGAGGACTATGGAGAACTACACTCAGACTTGTAGGTTTATCCTTAGCTGTAATTATTCTTCAAAGATTATTGATCCTATACAATCAAGGTGTAGTGTTTTCAGGTTCAAACCCTTATCCAAAGAGGATGTGTTTAAGATTATTGAGCGGATAGCCAGGGCTGAGAAGCTAAGCATTGATGCAAAGGCAAAGCAAGCCCTTTATGAGATTAGCGGAGGCGATTGTAGGAGGCTTGAGAATATCATGCAGAGCAGTGCTGCTATTAGGAACAGGATAACAGAGGATTTAATCTATAATATCGCGAGTGCTGCTCATCCAAAAGAAGTAAGGGATGTGTTGAAGTTATGTGTAAAAGGAGATTTCCTTTCTGCTAAGAACAAGTTGCTTGAGACAATGCTTAATCATGGGCTTGCAGGTCTTGATGTTATAAAGCAGGTGCAGCAGGAAATCTGGCGTTTGGAAGAAGTTGATGATAAGAGGAAGCTTGAGATGGTAAAGGAGTGCGGAGAAGCAGAATTCAGAATGGTAGAAGGCAGTGATGAGTTCATACAGTTAGAAGCTTTGCTTAGTAAGTTTGTGTTGATTAATAGCTAAAGAATACTAAGAAAGAAATCATAGTATTTTCTTAAGTGCTTTATAATAATTATTAAGAGCTAATTCAGAAGTTGTTTCATGATTAGTATGATAGTTTATTGTTGGTAATTGAATTGTTGCACCATTGAATCTTCCTTCTGTGTGCTGAATAATTCTTCCTAACTCTGTTTTTCCTAACGTCTTTGGCTCTGCACCGTCTAAACATTTTGCATTTTGAGCTTCTATAACTTCATCTTTCATCTCGTATGGTATTCCTTGGCTCTCGCATATTTCTCTTAGTGAACTAACCAAATCAGGATTAAAAATACCGTTCTCATCCTTGTTTCTTAATACAATCAAGCCATTTTGAACTGCTCTTAAATCGGCATATGGTGTTGTATCTAATGTAATTATTTCTTGAGTTGAAACCCCTTGCTCTAATAGATAATCCACAATATACTTCCAGCTCCTGCCTATTTCTTCTTCAGCTGTTAGGATAATTTTACCATCAAAACCATCGCTCACTAATTGATGAATTACTGAAATACTTATTACATTGTCTATTTGAGAGGAAACAAGGCCTTCTCTGATTTTTAATTGTGATTTATAAGCAACAGGGATCGGGGCCTGTAATCTTTTAATATCAGAGAAACCTTCTATTTCAAAGAACAAATTCTTTTTTTCAACATCATACGAAAAGCTTTTTACTTTACCTTCACCGTATTTATCACCTGATAAATAATTATAAGCATAAACTATTTCATCAATAAATCTCTGTCCGACTTTCTTAAAAAATTTTTCAGAACCTTTAATGTTAATCCCATAAGATTTTTTTACATTAAAAGCAGCATATTCAAAGTTTCCATTTAAATCAGTTACAATACCGTGCCGGTCTATATGAGCAGTTAGTACTTTAGGATTTTTTGAATTTTTCTTGGAGACAGTCAGAAATTTATTATACATCCTAACTTCACAGCCTCTTTTACTGAAATCAGCAAAAAGATATTGTATAAAAGCCCTTTCAAAGCCTATAACAGAGGGAATCTGTAGGTACTCGTCTGTCTTTGCAAGTATTTCTTGTAAGCTCATTTTTCAATATCGAATTTTTCAATAATAGAACTTCTGTGGCCATAAGCCTCTTATCATCCATTGATGATTCCACATTCTTCTTGGTTCTAGGAGCCACGGATTCTTATAGTAAAGATAGTCTAACTTGGTATGTATGTAGATGTGGTTGGTATAAGTTATTCTTCCTTGGTTATCAGGCGTTGTTGGCATGAGGAACGGGTTCCAGCCATGGCTACCATGGCTACCATAGCCACTTACGTAATTGGCTGCTCCTGAGCTTCTATAAGCGTTTACTGGGATATAAGGATAATACTCGTATGCGTGATTGTATCTATGATTGTATTGCCCAAAGTATGATGGTTTGTTATAGGTATATCCTGGATAAGTGTTTGAGAAAAATGTGAGGATGGGGAGTGTGCCTATGAAAACCAGAATAATTGTTAGGATTATTTTTTGGATTAATGGTTTGTCATCCATTTTTATATCAGGGGTAGGTAATCAAATTCTAATAAAAAATTTTTTGTAAGAGTTAATCTTAGGATTATTTTTATAATGGGCCGTGGTACATATAAGGAGTCGGTGTATAGCGTGTGCCGTAGTTATAGTAGCTGCCTAGTCTTAGACCGTAATAGTAGCCTGTGTAGCCGGGAACATAGCCAAACCAGCCCCCTATTCTGTAAGGGCTATACTTATAATACATGGCGGGTCTGGATATGGCAGGGGTTGGATAGTAGGTTCCTGGTCTTAGCCCGATTATGTATGCGCTGTTAGCTCCGAAGAAGCCTCCTACTCGTACTGGTGTTGCTGGGTAGGGATACCTGGATGTATAGGATGTTAAGGTTTTTTGTGGCCAAGGCCCGTAACTATAGCCGTAGATGCTCTTATCAGGATAAGAAGAATAAGTATATGCGGATGCTGTGCTTGTGTAGAGGAGTATGCCTAGTATCAGAGCTGCTAAGCTGAGTAAGGGCGTGTTCTTTTTCATTTTGATCTTGCCTCCTAAAAAAACAGTTCAACAATCACCTAATTATTACTAAAGAGTAAATACATTTTATTTATAAAGCTTTCGGTTATAACCACAAAAGAGTAATAAAACAACAAGGTTTTTTGGTTTTGCAAAACACTTAACTTAAACAGTTTAAAAAAACTCTAAGGACGAGGTTGTATCAAAATAGGAACCTCTAAGAAATCACCATACCTGTACTTCAGCTTAATATTAAGAAGATCCGCATAAACCCTTGTACTCATAGGCTTTGTGCGCTTTAAAAAACAACTCAACACAAACGGAGCCCCGCCATACATCCTTACAACACCATACGCCCCGCCTCCAGGCAACTCATCATCCAGTCTTAAACAACTAATATCATAAACATTTTTCTGAACAGGCTCAACAAAGACTTCTAATACATACATGTCAGGGTTGGTATCATCAAAGACACAAGCATCAAACAAATCCTTGGGCTTACTCCTATAAAAGAAAACCCCGGTCCCCACGTGTTCAATCACAAAATCAAGCTGAACCGTGTCCTTACCAACAGGATTCTCCTTTACTGCAGTAACATGAATAGGCGCACCGCTATTAGCAACAGGTTTAAGCCCTGCAAGAGTACAGATACTAGCATCCTCCCAACTCTCAAGAACATCCCTCTTAATACAAAACTTAGTAGTGGCAAGAGTCTCATAATCATAACAAACCTCTGCTCGGATAGTAAGAGGAAGGGTTTCAAACACCTCAGGTAGATACGTAAGATTCTCAAAACTAA
>DRSY01000076.1 GCA_011372335.1 Candidatus Woesearchaeota archaeon
CTCCTTAGAACAGGCAGGCCTTTGTTGTTCTTTACAACTCTCAGGCTTTATATATGCTTGAAAGAATAAAAGAAGGATAAAAGAAAAAAAACAAAGAATGTTCTTAGCTCTCCACTTGGCTTACTATTGAACCTGTTGTGGTATGAGTCACTGTTTCTCCTGACTTCCTGTAAAGAACTGTTATATCACCTTTGAACTTTCCTGTTGGTGAACACGAGAATGTTATTAACCCTGTCTTCTCCCCATTATCTAATCCGCCAGTCGCATTAGTTCCTGAACAAGCAGAATTAGGGTCTTCTCCTGCAAGGGTGATGTTCACTATGTCAGCATCTACTCCTAAGTTGTTCTGAACATTGATGTATACCCCGCTACTATCAACTTTGTACTCCACACAACTAAAACCTCCTGTTATCATGCACTTACTCGGCATAAACCTGTCTGGGCTTAGTACTCCGAAGTATGCTAGTGCTCCTATAGCTGCGAGTACTACGAGTATGGCCCAGCCATAAGTCATTAAGAACTCCATTGCTGCTTGTGCCTTCTTCATCTTAAATTCACCTCACTCTTTTTTATCCCTTTTAGCTATTCTTTTAGACTATTAAAAAAATCTTTTTTATTCCTAATAAATCTCCTTGTGGGTTTATAAATTTTTTGGTAAAAATAAGGATAGGATAAGGATTGGTATTAAAAGGATTAAGCACAACCCAAGTTTTTATAGGCTTATTAGTTATACGGTTATAATAAACTGTTGAACATCCCTTTCATTAATAAGGATGCAAGGGTGTAGAGAATAATTGAGACTATGATGAATAAGGGTATTCTTGTTAAGCCTTCCTTTACTCTTCCTTTTCGTATTACGCTTATAATACAAGCAGATGAGATGGATGATATGATAAGCATTAGGTAAGCGAAGAATGTGAAGTCGCTTATTTTTATCCCGCCCGAGGAGATTGAGAAGCTGAAAAACGTGCTTGATGATTGCATAGTACTAGACATCCGACTAGTGATCTCCTTTATCACTTCTAAGAGTTGGGTTGCTAAGCCGAAAAGAACAGGAGCAGCAATAATTGTAGCAAAGGTTATGAAAATAACATATGTAGTGACACTCGCTGCCATTTCTTTTCTTAATATTCTTGTTTCTTCGATGTTCAAAGCTATCTTGTTAAGCAGGTCAGCCATTTCTCCACCTGCAGCCATACCCTCGAGTAAGAGGCTTATAGATCTCTGAATAACCTTGGAATTATACTTCTTACCAAAATTAGTTAGTGCTACTGAGAGGTCTTCCCCTGCCATGGTGTTCTTAGCTACTGTTTCGATTTCTTTTGCCAGCACACCGAATCCAGGTCTCACAGCGTACCATAATGCCCTGTCAACAGGCATGCCTGCGCTAATATTAGAGCTTGCTAGTTGTAAGAAGTCAGGGAATACTGCTTCCACTTCTTTTGTCCTCTTAAAGATTCTCATATCAATATAGAATAGGTATATAAGCCATAGAAGGGCGAGTAAGAAGAAGAAAACTGTAAGCCAGAAGCCAAGAAGGAATACGAGTAGGTTGACAACTCCTTTCTTAGAAACAATGTTAAGGACGATTACTATTATGCTTAGAGCTAAGCAGAGGAAGATGTTGAGCTTAAATATTTTTTTTGTTAATATGTTAGCATCAATTTTAAGACCTGCTTTTTCAAGGTATTCTTGTAGGTTAATAGTCTTTGCAAATCCTCTTATTGAGAATCTTCTCTTTTTTTTCTTCTTAGCAAACAGTTTCTTACCTTTTAAGTCTGGCTTCTTAATATCCTTACCTGGTTTTGGTTTTCCCCTGGTTTTTTTATTAAGCCCGGCTTTCTTTTCATGTTCTCCTATGCGTACGCGCTCCTTCCCTGGCGCATTCTTTTTTTGGAAAACGTTGAGTCGCATCTCAATCATCCTGCGCTTTATCTTTTTCCTCACGCCCAATTTTATTCTTATATCTCCATTGGTGGTCTTGCTGATTTGATTACTGCGAAGAACATGAATTGAATGAATCCTATTAGGCCTGCTATCACTAAGAGGAATGAGAGGGGTAACTGGAATCCTATAAATGTTGATAACACGATAAGCACTGTTGTTCCCAGACTCGGCACTATGACTGCCATCATCATATAGAACATGGCTAATGGGTTAAGCTTTCTACCGTACTCTTTGACTTCTATTTGTTGCTGTCTCACAATCTGGTCTATTACGGCGTTAAGGGAATCAGCTATGTCTGCTCCTGTCCTCATAGAGTTAAGCACCTGCCACATCAGCTTTCTTAGCTCAGGCGAAGGCGTTGTTGATATTGCCTCGTTAAGAGCCTCCTCCATGGTTATGCCTAAGTTGACTTTTTCAACGATCTCGTCAAAAAAGGAGCCTACTGCTTCGTAATTCTTACTTAGATTAATAAAAGCGTTATAAAGAGGCACGCCGGATTCTAATTCTATTATGAGGAACCTGCCTGCAAAGATTATTTCTTGGTTAATCTGTTTTTTCATCTTCTCGATCTTGACATCAACGTATCTTAAGAAGTAGAAGAAAGCAAAGACAAAGATTATGGGGAGGAATAAGAACACCCCTGGTTTTTTTATGAAAGTGAATGCTATTATTAGTAATCCGAAGCTAAGAAAGAGGGCTGTGCTAAAAGTCTTCTTAACATAGTGCTCGGGGCTCTCACTAAGCCTTGCCTGTGCTAGTTTAAGGCCGAGGCTTGGTATACGCCTAGCAATTATTTTGAAGAAGCTCATTCTGCCAAAAAAAAATCCTCTTATTAACTAAAAAATTCTTTTTATTTCATTCCTTCTTTTTATTCTTCTATGAATCTCTTATTTGCATTAACGAATCTCATCAGGTTAGGCTTGTTAGTATAATACTCTGCTATTATCCTACCAACATCATCAACATCAGTTATGTTAAACCTCACCAAGTAGTTAAGCACCTTTTCTTTCTCTTTAAGCTCTTTCCTTATCTCAGCATCGCTCATACCAGTGTAGAGCTTGAGATTCTTGAACAAGGATTTTGAAGGATTCTTCCTCACAAGCACATCCTTCTTCTGGTCGTATTGCATAAGAATATTAACAGCGGAGTCCTCAAGTATCTCTGCTATTTGAAAAGTCCTCCTAATGCCTGTCCGCCTATTCCTGAACTGAACTATTATTAGGCTGATTGCTGGGAGCAATATTTTAGGCACATCAACAGGTGGGTTGGTGAGTCTCTCAACCGTCTGGTGAGCATTATTCGCATGAAAAGTAGCGTATACACTATGACCTGTATGAATCGCTTCAAAAAGAGTCTCTGCTTCTCTCTTTCGCCTTACTTCTCCTACGAGTATCCTGTCCGGCCTCATCCTCAGACTATTCACAAGCAAGTCCTCCATCGTAATCTCTCCTTTGCCTTCAGCATTAGGCAGCCTGGTATTCATAGGCACCCAGTGCAAGTATTTTGGCAATCTTACCTCCCGCGTATCTTCTATGCTTATAATCCTCTGATTCGGAGGGAAGAAGTCTGCAAAACAGTTAAGAGCAGAGGTTTTACCAGTGGCTGTGCCTCCTGCTATTATTGCGCTCATCTCGTACTGAATAGCCATCCATATAATAGCTGCTGCTTCCACAGATATCGTTCTTGTCTGAATGAACTTGGTAATAGTCCATGGGTCGCGAGCAAACTTCCTGAAAGTGAGGGTGTTACCAGCAGTGCTTATAGGCATAAGAGTAGCGTTAACCCTGTCGCCGCCTTCAAGATGAGCATCAAGGAGTGGTTCCAGAACTGTTATTTGACGGCCTACTTTTCTACCAATGATACTTGCATAATGCCTTGTCTGCTCCTCATCTCTTACAAAAACGTTTGTCTTAAGCCAACCATGCTTCCTATGATAAACCCAGAGCGGTTCAGAAGCCTCGTTCACAACTATTTCTTCAAGGTCGGAATCATGCATCACGAATTCTATCATTCCAAGACCAAGGCTCTTGGTTAAGAGGTAGCTTGTAAGAAATCCTTTAGTCTCATCGTCAAGATCAGGAAAGTACTTATTAATAAGATCGCTTATGGTTTCTTCAAACTGGCTTTCTATGAGCTTGGATTTCTTTAAATCCGTGATATCAATCATTTCCAGATTAACTGCTTTGACTAATTCCTGTCTTATACGCTCCAGTATGAACTCTGTGGTTTTTGAGATACTGGAAATGCTTACTTCGTAAAGAGGAACAAACTCTCCTTTCCTCTTTAAAATAGTCACCTTTATAGGTATGTTTTTTGCCTTGTACTCGTAACTATCAATGGTCCTAGTAAGAGGAGGAGACAGCATTACTTTTGATAAGTTCTGAGACGATGCTTGTCGTGATGATTTCTTATATGACTTCTTATGTGTTTTCGTGGCTGCTTCTCGTAACACGCTTCGCCCTGACTTATTCCTCTGATTTATATTTCTCTTATCTATTCTTCTGCTCTCTTTTTTTACTTGTTTGCTCTGCTTATTCTTCTGTTTGTTTTCTTGCTTCTCACTCCTAGAACCCCTGTTTTTCGCCACTAAAAAAACCACCTCTTTTTTCCTTTTAATCCGCGGAATATTATTAAGACTACTTATTATTACCTTATGATAAAGCATATATAAATCTTTTGTTAAAAGAGGGGCTGCGTTCAAAAAGTCTCTGTCGTTGCCGTCATTTGCCTCATTTACGGAGTAAATGATGGCATGGCACGGCGAAGGCAGACCATTGTTCGTATACACAGTATACGGTTATGGGCTGACGAGTAGGAGATTTTGAACAGTGCCGTTAAAAGAAAGCTGCTACGACTTATTTAATGCAGGTACTAAAGAAAGACTTAATAGTATAAAGTATTTGTAAGTTGTATTTATAAGTTAATTATAAATCATTATAACTCATAGAATTATAAACTCTGCTTTAAACCCTCTACTCCTTCCCGCTTATCATATCTGCTAAGTCCCCAAGCTTCTTTATAAAAGACTTCTTCCTCTTCTCAATCTCTTTAAAGCTCTTTTGAAGTTCATTAACGTATTTATTCACATCAGCACTCTTAATAGACAGGTTAAAACTCTTTGCTTTCATTATCAAGCCATGTAACTCCTTCTCAAGTTCTGCTTTCTCCTTTTCAAGAGTGTCAATCAGCTCTTGGGTCTTAGCTTTTCTTTCAAAGAAAATCCTGAACTTCTCAGCTGCCTTACTACTCTCAAGCTTGTACTTATCTATCTCCTTCTTCTTAGCCATAATTTTCTTAAGGATTGAATCCTGAACCGCGAGTATTTTCTCCTCTTTCTCTTTCGCAGTTCGTATTACAGGCTCCAGCTCTGACTTAGCTCTGAACTCCATGTCTTTCTGTAGCTTAGCAGCCTGGGCTAAGTCTGATTTTATTTTATTAATAGAACTCTTTATAACTGCTTTTTGTTCAGCTATCTTGTTCTCTATGGACTTAAGTATCTCCTTAAGAGCATCAA
>DRSY01000010.1 GCA_011372335.1 Candidatus Woesearchaeota archaeon
ATATTTGTGAGTTTTGAGAGGAGGATGAAGTGCGGGGTGGGTATGTGCGGTCATTGCATGATCTCTGGCTTATACGTGTGCAAAGACGGCCCTGTGTTCAGGTATGATAAGGTTAAAGGGGTTCATGAATGAATGAGTATTAAGAAAAAAATTAAGAAAAAACGCTTGAAAAAAGCAGGAATCCCTTAAGGGAAAAATGGTTAAAAAAACAGAGAAGAAATCAAGGAAAATAAGGGTGGGTGTTCAGAGCATTACTGGATGCGCTGGTTGCCAGCTAAGCCTGTACTTCGTAGAGGACGCACTCCTCGAACTCCTTGATAAGATTGACCTGGTAGCTGCGCCTATGATTAAAGGCAGGAACGAGGAAGAGGACTATGATGTGCTCTTTGTTGAGGGGAGTGTTAGCTCAAAAGACGACCTGGACAACCTGTTAAGATGGAGGAAGAAGACCAAGCTATTAATAGCTCTTGGTGCTTGTGCTTCTCATGGTTGTATGCAGTCAATGAAGCACGTTATGAACCAGGAAGAAGTAGAGAGAGCAGTCTATAATAAATTCCCCTCTGATAAGAGGTTAAAACCAATAACAGATGTTCCTATTCATAAATACGTGAAAGTTGATTTTTATATTCCAGGATGCCCGCCTAGTAAGGAAGAAATCGTGCAAGTGCTTAAACTACTTGTGCAAGGCGTACAACCAAGAGTTTATGATAAGCCTGTTTGTCATGAGTGCAGCTTAAAAGAGAATTACTGCTTATTAGACCAAGGAATAGAGTGCTTAGGGCCCCTGGTGAACGGGGGGTGCAGAGCATTATGCCCGAGTTATAATCATCCATGCACTGGGTGTCGTGGCTTCCTAGATGATGCTAACCTGGAGTCAGGAAAACAATTACTAAGGGATAAGGGCTTTGACCCTGACATGATAATCAAACGCATGACCAAGTACAACACTTTACAATTCCTTGAATTCGAAACAAGAGGAAAGAAAAGCAATGAAGAAGGAGAAGGTAGAGGATGACAACCATTAATCTGCAGCACATCTGCAAGGTTGAAGGCCATGGCAGCTTATACGTAGAGATAAGAGGCAGCAGGTTAAAGAGGTGCGAGCTCAAAGTAGTTGAAGGCGCTCGTTTCTTTGAAGGAATAGTTAAGGATAAGAGATACGATGATGTCCAGGAAATAACTTCTAGGATCTGCGGTATATGCTCCTGTGCTCACACCTGTGCAAGTCTACAAGCAATTGAGAACGCTATGAAGATAAGGGTTTCTGAGCAGACACGAAGACTAAGAGAATTACTATCCATAGGGGAGAGGATTAGGAGTCATGCCACGCACCTCTACTTCTTAGCCCTACCTGACTACCTAGGATACGAGTCAGCGCTTGCAATGGTAGGGAAGCATAAAAGAGAAGTCCTCAGAGCCTTACACTTAATGAAGATAGGCAACAACCTGGTTCAGAGGATTGGCGGTAAGGAGATGCACCCATTCACCAGTGTTGTCGGCGGCTTCACAGCAGTGCCTAGCAAGGAAACAACCAGGTATCTGAGAGCTGAATTAAAAAAAGCTCTGCCTGAAGCAGTAGCAACAGCAAAGCTATTCTTAAAACTAAAACAACCCTCTTATGAGAGTGAGAGAGACTTCTTATCCCTCAAACCAGAAAGAGATGCCCCGCTCATATCAGGGAAGGTCTGCTCTCTTAGCGGTCTTAATATTAAGCCAGAAGAATACGATAAGTATATTGATGAGCAAGTAATGCCTTACTCAACAGCTAAGTTCTCAACACTTAACAAGAAGCTGTTCTGCGTAGGAGCCCTTGCAAGGATTAACACGAACCATAATATGCTAAGCCGAACCGCTAAGAAACTCCTTAGACAAACAAAACTAGACCTCCCTATCACAAACCCTTATTATAATAACCTAGCCCAAGCAATAGAACTAGTACACTGGGTTGAGAGAGCAAGGTCCTTATTAAACTATGACTTCAGATTCAAAGGATTACCAAGGATAAGAGTAAGACCAGGCAGAGGAGTCAGCGCTGTAGAAGCGCCTCGCGGAATACTATTCCACGACTACACCCTGGACGAAGAAGGTTTTGTCAAGAAGTGCAACATAATAACACCAACTGCTCAGAACCTCAGAGTAATAGAGCATGACGTGAAACACTTAATAACACAATTACTAAAGGAGAAGAAGAGGAAAGAAGAGATCATACAAGAAGTTGAGAAGCTCATAAGAGCATATGACCCTTGCTTCTCATGCAGCGCACACTTCTTAAAAGTAAGATGGGTGAAGAAGAGGTGATACTCGTATGAGACGATTCATCGCGACTATAAAAGAAAAAGCCAGGCAGAACCCTAAGACCATTGTCTTCCCAGAAGGAGCAGAGGAAAGGATTATAAGAGCAGCAGAGCAGATAACAAGGGAAGGCATAGCAAGGATCATCCTCATAGGTGACGAAGCAGAGATAAACAAAAAAGCCGAGGAACTAGGTGTTAGTCTTAAAGGAATAAGAAAAATAAACCCTTCTAACTATGAGAAATCTGATGAGCTTGCTAACACTTTCTACGAGCTCAGAAAACACAAAGGAATAACCCCTGAGAAAGCAAAAGAGGTGATGCGAGACGTTAACTACTTCGGCACAATGCTCGTGCACATAGGAGAAGCAGACGGCCTAGTATCAGGAACAACTCATACAACAGCAGACACCATAAGACCAGCACTACAAATAATAAGGACGCATGAGAAGTTCCACAAAGTCTCAAGCTTCTTCTTCATGGTGCTCAACGATAAACTCATGATATTCGCTGACTGCGCAATAATCATTAATCCCGACGCAAAGGACCTCGCGGAGATAGCCATAGACACTGCTCGGAGCGCAGAGAAGTTCGGCATAAAGCCAAGAGTGGCAATGCTCTCATTCTCAACAAAAGGCTCAGCCAAGCACCCATTAGTGGACAAGGTAAGAGAAGCAGTAGCTATAGCCCAGGACAAAATGCCGGACTTGATCATTGACGGAGAGATGCAAGTAGACGCTGCACTAGTACCAGAAGTATGCGAGAAGAAATGCAAGAATTGCAAGCTACACGGAGACGCTAACGTGCTCATCTTCCCAGACCTCCAATCAGGGAACATAGCTTACAAACTAGTAGAGAGACTAGCCAAAGCCAACGCTATCGGCCCAATACTCCAAGGACTAAGAAAACCAGTTAATGACCTCTCAAGGGGTTGTAGTGTTGAGGATATCATTGATGTCACAGCAATAACAGTAGTAGAAGCCCAAGAAGACTAGATAAAGATAATAGTAATCCTATAAAAAAAAGAGGTTTTTTTTATTATGAAAATACTCGTATTGAACTCAGGGAGCAGCTCATTAAAATACAAGCTGTTCAGCATGCACAACGAGAAGCCCCTCCTATCAGGACACGTGGACGGCATAGGCCTAGACAGGTGCTCTGCCAAGATAATAACCAGTGACAAAGCAGAGGAAAGAAAAGCACCTGTCAAAGACCACGTGGACGCAGTGATGCTAGCCCTGAAATCACTAAGAGAAAAAAAGGTTATAAGAGACTACACAGAGATAAACGCTGTTGGCCACAGAGTAGTACACGGAGGCGAGCACTACTCAGAACCAGTCCTCATAGACGACAAAGTAATCAGGACTATAAGAGAACTATTCGACCTAGCACCCCTACACAACCCGCACAACCTCGCAGGAATACTCGCATGCAAGAAGATGCTCCCAAGAACACCCCAAGTAGCTGTTTTTGACACAGCATTCCACCAAACACTACTACCAGAAGCATACCTCTACGCCCTGCCCTACGAGTTATACGAGAAGCACAGGATAAGAAGGTACGGCTTCCACGGCACAAGCCACAAATACGTGTCTGAACAAGCAACAAGACTCCTAGGAAAGAAGGAGTCAAAGATAATAACCTGCCACCTAGGAAACGGCGCATCAATAACAGCTGTTAAGAACAATAAATCCGTAGATACGAGCATGGGATTCACCCCGCTAGAAGGCCTAATAATGGGGACAAGGACAGGATCAATAGACCCAGCCATCCCGCTCTACCTGGCAAGGCATAAAAGCTACAAGATTAACGACTTAGACGACCTCTTCAACAAGAAGTCAGGACTACTCGGAATCTCAGGCCTAACAAGGGATGTGCGTGATTTGCACAGAGCAAGCCTGAAAGGAGACAGAAGAGCAAGACTAGCCCTCAGAATGTTCGCTAGACGAGCAGCCTTCTACATAGGAGGATACATCGCCCTACTAGGAGGCCTGGACGCCCTGGTATTCACAGCAGGCATCGGAGAAGGAGCCTGGTTCATCAGAAGAGACATATGCAGATACCTGGAACCACTAGGAATAATAATAGACGACAAGCTCAACAAGAAAAACCAGATAATAATATCCAAGCCAAACTCAAAAATAAAAGTGTACGTCATCCCAACAGACGAAGAACTACAAATAGCCAGAGAAACAAAAGAAGTAGTTGAAACAATAAGAGACTCAAAAAACTAATTCTGAAGAGAATAAAGGTAGAAGCTGAGGATTAACAGAGCAGACAAATAAATTTTTTTACATAAGAAAAGAGGAGATGAGTAAAATATTATCGCTTCACTGTTAATGTAACCTCATCTTTTCCAATAATCTTTTCTCCACTTTTTAGCCTAACCCATATTTTATAATCAGAACGTGTAACATCAGAATATCCAGTTACACTTACAATACGAGTTATACTTTCTCCTGGTTGCAAAGTAAATTTTAGTAGGGAGGGATCTGGGTAACTGAGACTAACTGAATTTGAGTCTTCTACTTGGAAAACAAGTTCTCCAGTAAAAACTTTAGAGCCAGTATTTCTTGCGGTTACTTTCAGAGCGGTTGTTTTCCCACTACTGATTTTGTCATCATCTAGCTTTGCAGTAACCTTCCCTGTGATCCCGCCACAGCCTGTTAATAACAAAGCTGTAATGACAACAATCAACACCAGGGCTGTCTTTAGTTTTAGTTCCATTGTTTTCACCCTTTCATCCGTTTATTTATACTTCGCCTCTGATGTCTTACTTGTGCGACAACACGACCATAGCTTCTGCTAACAGGCCTTATTGTAAATGTTTTACCACCAATCATGCCTCTTAACCTATTCATTGCTCTTCTCCCTGTCTTGTTCCTCTTTCAGGAGCATTTACTCCTGCTAATCTCACTCTGTTGCTACTACCTATTCTTCTGTATACTTCAAAAGTGTCGCCATCAATAATTCTTTTCACTTTTCTTTGCATAAGATCCCACCAAACAGTTTCTGTTCAATAGAAGAAAGACTTATGCATTTATAAATTTTATGGAATTGTGTATTATTTTACAATATTTTCATTTATTTATGTATTATATTTTTAAATATAGAAA
>DRSY01000121.1 GCA_011372335.1 Candidatus Woesearchaeota archaeon
AAAAGATAAAAAAGATAAAAAAGATAAAAAAGATAAGAAGGGTGATAATATAATGATTGAAAGAACCCTTGTTTTGATTAAGCCGGATGGTGTGCAGAGAGGGCTGATTGGCAGGATAACTTGTAGGTTTGAAGATGCAGGTCTTAAAATAGTAGGGGCAAAGATGGTGTGGGTTGATAAGGAGTTCGCTCATAAGCATTACACAGAGGACCTGGCTCGGAGGAGAGGAGAGCATGTTAGGAAGTACATGACGGACTTCATAACATCAGGTCCGGTTATGGCTTATGTTCTTGAAGGGGTTAATGCTATTGAGAATGTGAGGAAAATAGTTGGTGATACAGAGCCAAGAGCTGCTCCTCCAGGCACTATTCGAGGAGATTTTGCTCATGTAAGTTATGCTTATTGTGATAAGAAGAAGGCGGTGGTTAAGAACTTGATTCATGCTTCTGCGAATAAGGAGGATGCTGAGTACGAGGTTAAGCTCTGGTTCAAGCCAGAAGAGCTTCATAGTTATAAGACAGTACATGATATTCATACATTATGAGATGTTAGATAAAAAAAATAATAAACGGGGGGAGGAGAAGTAAAAAGCAGGTTTTGAGAACTGAGGTGATAAAATGGCTAAGATGGTTGACAGGGTGAAAGCAATAATGATGAAACCTGAACAGATAAGGAATATTGCTATTGCTGCTCATATTGACCATGGGAAGACCACTCTGAGTGATAACTTACTCGCAGGTGCGGGGATGATGAGTGAAGAACTAGCAGGCAAAGCTTTACAACTTGATTTTCATGAGGACGAACAAGCAAGAGGAATCACGATTGATACTGCGGCTGTTAACATGGTGCATGTTGTTAATGATAAGGAGTTCTTAATCAACTTACTTGACACCCCTGGTCATGTTGACTTCGGAGGTGATGTTACAAGAGCTATGAGGGCCGTTGACGGAGTCGTTGTGCTTATAGACGCTGTGGAAGGGGTTATGCCTCAGACTGAGACCGTGCTTAGACAGGCATTAAAGGAGAGGGTTAAGCCTATCTTATTTATTAATAAGGTTGATAGGCTTATACGAGAGTTAAAGCTCACCCCTGAGAAGATGCAGGAGCGCTTTGTAAAATCAATAACTCATGTTAATAAGCTCATAACGAATCTTGCTGAGAAGGAGTACGGTGCTAAGTGGCAGGTAAAAGTAGATGATGGGAGTGTGTGTTTTGGAAGTGCTTTTCATAACTGGGCTTTGTCAATGGATTATATGAAGAAGAAGAATATAAGCTTTAAGGACATTATTAGTGCGTATGAGAACGATACGTGGAAGGATCTATCTAAGAAAGCGCCTCTTCATGAAGTCTTACTTAATGCGGTTATAAAGCACTTACCAGACCCTGTGACTGCTCAGAAGTACAGGATCCCGAGGATATGGCACGGAGATCTTGAGAGCCCGGTTGGTAGGAGCTTAATAAACTGTGATCCTAAAGGACCATTAATGTTTGTTGTGACCAAGGTGGTTGTTGACCCCCAAGCAGGAGAGATAAGCGCTGGGAGGCTGTTCTCAGGTACGTTGCATAAAGGAGACTCTATCTACTTGAATCTTGCTAAGAGCAATCTCAGAGCTCAACAGGTTTATATATATAATGGTGCTAAGAGGGAAGTAGTTGATAATGTGCCTGCAGGTAATATTATTGGTATTGGTGGTCTTAAGAACGCTTACCCAGGAGAAACTGTGAGTAATGAGCCGTGCGAGCCTTTTGAAGCAATAAAGCATATCTTTGAACCAGTAGTTACTAAGTCCATAGAAGTGAAAAACCCTGCTGATCTTCCCAAGCTAATTGATGTTCTCATGCAGGTGAGCAAGGAAGACCCTAGTGTTGTGATAGAGATCAACCAGGAAACAGGGGAGTACTTAATGCACGGCATGGGAGAATTACACCTCGAGGTTATTGAGAATAGGATTAGGAAGGACAAAGGAGTTGATATTAAGACGAGTCCTCCAATAGTTGTTTATAGAGAAACTGTTAGGAAGGAGAGCCCTGAAAGTGTTGAGGGTAAGAGTCCTAATAAGCATAACAAGGTATACACACACGTGGAGGTGTTGGAAGACGAGGTCGTCCAAGCAATTAAGGAGGGCAGGATAAGAGAAGGAAGGGTTAAGAAGAAGGACAAGGATGTTATTGAAGCATTCATAGAAGCGGGTTATGATGCACGAACAGCGCGGAGTGTTAAATGTGTTTGTAATGGGAACGTTCTTATTGATGGTACTCGCGGCATAGTTCATATCGGGGAGGTAATGGAGATGATTATTGATATGTTCGAGGATGTTATGAAAGCAGGGCCGATTGCCAGAGAGCCTTGTTTTAAGATAAAGGTTGTTATTGATGATTTAAAGTTGCACGAGGATGCTATTCATAGAGGTCCAGCACAGATGTACCCTGCGGTGAGGGATAGTATTCGAGGAGCAATAATGACAGCAGGACCCCTCCTCTTTGAGCCTGTGCAGACTCTTCAATTCGAGGCGCCTGTGGAGTACATGGGCGAGATTAGTAAGTTAATTAGTAATAAGCGGGGACAACTCCTGGATATGCAGCAGGAAGGAGAAATGATAAGTGTTAAGGGTAAGTTACCCGTAGCAGAGATGTTTGGACTAGCAAGTGATCTTAGGAGTGCGACGGGTGGCAGAGGAAACTTCTACTTGGTAGACCAGAACTTTGAGAAACTCCCAGAGGAATTACAGCAGAAGATTAAGAGGCAGATAAGAACAAGAAAGGGCATAGACTTAGATGCAGAGATTGCTAAGGGTAAATAAAAATTTTTTTTAAATTTAAATGAGAATCCATTAAAAAACCTTTGTAGTTAAAGTTAGTTTAAAGTTAGAAATAAAATAATAAAAGTTTTTTAAAATACCAACTTAGTAATACAACCTCTTATTTGCCTTATTTGCTTTTGAGAATAAGAGGATAAAGAATAGTAAGCTTTATAAACCCTGAGTTTATCCTTCTCAGAATTAACCCTGCAATAAAAGAGGGAAACCAGTATTATTTAGTTTAAACCAAGTTATAATACAAAAAAAATATAATACAAAAAAAAGATTAAATTCAGAGAAAGGAGGGGAAACAGAATGGCAAAAGGAAAACCACACATAAACCTCGTGTTTATCGGGCACGTGGACCATGGTAAGTCAACAACAGTTGGTAGGCTGCTCTTTGATTCAGGAAACATTGATGAGCAGACCCTTAGAAAGCTTAAAGACAAAGCCCAGCAGCTAGGAAAAGCAGGCTTTGAGTTCGCTTTTGTCATGGACAACTTAAAAGAAGAGCAGGAAAGGGGCTTAACCATAGACTTAGCTCACAAAAAGTTCGAGACAGACAAGTACTACTTCACAATAATCGATGCTCCGGGGCACAAAGACTTCATCAAGAACATGATTACAGGAACCTCCCAGGCAGACGCAGCTGTACTCGTAGTCGCTGCTAATGATGGAGTAATGGCTCAGACAAAGGAGCACGTATTCCTAGCGAGAACTCTGGGCGTCCAGCAACTAATAATTGCTATTAACAAGATGGACATGAAGGCCTACGACGAAGCAGCGTATAACAAGGTCAAAGAGGATGTTACAAAGCTCTTAAAAACAGTGGGTTACAAGCCAGAAGAAGTATTATTCGTACCAGAAGCTGCTCTTGTCGGAGAGAACGTTGTTAAGAAGACAGAGAAAATGCCGTGGTACAAAGGACCCACACTCTTAGAAGCGATTAACCAGCTAAAAGAACCTGAAAAGCCAGTGGACTTACCATTACGACTCCCAATCCAGGACGTGTATAACATCACAGGAATCGGTGTTGTGCCTGTTGGAAGAGTTGAGACAGGCAAGATAAAAGTCGGTGACAAAGTAATAGCTGTTCCTGGAAGAGAAGGCAAAGGAGTCCCAGGAGAAGTTAAGTCAATAGAGATGCACCATGAACAACTCCAAGAAGCAATCCCAGGGGATAACATAGGCTTTAATGTGAGGGGCTTTGGCAAGAAAGATATTACTCGTGGAGACGTTGTTGGTCACCAGGATAATCCGCCTACTGTTGCCACAGAATTCACAGCTCAGATAATCGTGTTAAACCATCCCACTGTGATGACAACAGGGTATACACCAGTATTCCACATCCACACCGCACAAGTCGCGTGTCAGATTACTGAGCTGACAAAAAAGATTAATCCAGCAACAGGAGAGACTATTCAGGAGAAACCTGATTTCCTTAAAAACGGAGACGCAGCTATTATTAAAGTAAAACCGGTTCAGCCATTAGTAATTGAGAAGCAGAAAGACATACCGCAACTCGCAAGGTTTGCTGTGAGAGACTCGGGTCAAACAGTTGCTGCAGGCATGTGTATTGACCTTGTGAAGAAGTGAGACTCACCTAAAAAACCTTTTATTTTTTTTCCAATTTTTTTATAAGCTCCTCTCGAGCTTCTCAATTCATGGTGAACTAGAGTTTTATCATGGGGTAAAAAAGGTATGGTTGAAGTAATATGCAAAAAGCAAGAATAAAAATAACTAGCACGGACATCCACAAGATAAACCAGGTATGCGAGTATATTAAAGGGATTGCTGAGAAGACAGGTGTTGTGATGAGAGGACCCATACCGCTACCCACTAAGAAGCTCAGAGTCACAACCAGGAAGAGTCCTTGTGGTGATGGAACAGCCACTTGGGATAGGTACGAGATGCGGATTCATAAGCGGCTTATCGACCTCGGTATTGATGAACGAGCATTAAGACTTGTGATGAGAGTGCCGATCCCTGAAGGTCTTAATATTGAGATTGAGATGATAGACGTATAGATGTTTAGGTAACCAGGCACCCTCATATTATTGATTCTTTATTTCATTAAAAATAAACTCTTCTTTTTTATAACCAAATATTTTTTTACTGCTTTGCAAAAAAAAGGGTGCTTTAATTCTATGTTTAATCCCTGAGACAATACAGGTATTGCTTTTTTAAAATACGTTAGGCATACGTAGCACGCCAGGGCTGGGATTCGAACCCAGAATTCCCGAAGGAACCAGCTGTTTCTTGGCATAAGCAAAAAAATGTTTTTTCTTTTCTCTTTGCCACTCCAAGCTGGCGCAATACCTGGTTATGCGACCCTGGCAACTCCTTATTAGAACAAAGCGTTGTTTTATAAAAATTGTTGTTTAAGAACAGAGAAGTCTAACAAGAGGAGTCCGCCCGGGTTTAGACGCTGGTTACGAGCGGTTATGAATTGTTAATAATTATTTTATTCGCTTTTATTATTTTATAAAACGTGCTAAAAATATTTTTTTATCACTAAATTTATTTTTTTGTTCTTTCTCCTTCTTTATAT
>DRSY01000088.1 GCA_011372335.1 Candidatus Woesearchaeota archaeon
AAAATGAAAAAAAGAGGTGGTAAAGAGGGAGCTCATAAGAATAAAGCGCAGCTTAGCTTAGAGTTCCTTATCATAGTCGGATTCGCCTTTTTTATGACCATCCCCTTAATCATAATATTCTACCAGCAATCCGAGTCCATCAATAATGATATCACTGCGAGCCAGGTGGATAAAGTGGCGAGTGAGATAAGAGATGCTGCGGATGAAGTATTCTACCTCGGAGCTCCGAGTAAAAAGACAATAACCGCTTATATTCCTGAAGGTGTACAAAGCATTACTATTAGTGGTAATAAAATAATCTTCTTAGTTGATTCTCCAAACGGGGATTATGAGGTGGTGAAATGGAGTGCTGCTAATCTCACAGGCAGCATCCAGAATTATAAGGGTATCCATCACGTCTCTGTTGAGGCATTTGATACTTATGTCAGGATTACTGATTAACTAAGTCATATTGATTAAAACCTGGTACGATAATATTACAAAGCCTTATTAGGTGGGTTATGAATGGCAAGGAAGTCACAAGTAGCTACAGAGTTCATGCTAGTAGTGGGCTTAGCTATGATAATCATTACTATCCTCGCAGGAGTCCTTTACTCATTATCATACAATTATTCAGAGGAGAAGAATATTAACAGACTAAGAGACTTAGGCTATTCTTTGCAAAGCGAGCTAATCCTAGCCTCACAAGTAGAGCCTGGTTATGAACGCACAATTATCATTCCAAATGATGTGAACGGCGTTAGCTACTCTATAAGTCAAAGTGATAATAACCTAGTAATAACTTATAAAGGAACAGAATTATTATTCCCAATACCTGTTGTTACAGGCACTCTTACTAAAGGCACGAATACCATAAGGAAGCCTGATGCTAATAATGTTGTGATAAGCTAAGGAAAAACAATGTTTTTACTAACCTTTTTTTTTGATTACTAAAAAAAATTATTGCTGTGTTATTCACATCCAAGGATTAGTTCCTTTTTTTTTCATAACCCAACAAAAACAACCCTGGTTTATGTGAAGTTACGCTTTTCCACTACCAACACACCCCTTTTAGGGATGGGGTTGTTGATTTAAGAAAAATATTTTTTTTGTGGTTGCTAAAAAAACAAATAATAAAAAAAGAGGATTAGGGGGATACGTCTGAGATGATAACAAAAAAAAAGCTTGCGCTAAGAGACTTAAGAGACAATAAGGCTCAGCTATGGGTCTCTGATTATACTATTAGCATGCTCTTATTCATACTAGCAGTTATTCTCTCTGTGAACATAATTATTAATAGCTTCCCAACAAGCAATGTGTTTGAAGAGTTAAAAACAGATGCTTCCAAGATAAGCGAAATACTCCTCTCCGAAGGGTACCCCTCGGACTGGGATAATGAGAGTGTTATAAGGCCGGGGTTGCTTACAGCTAATAGGCTGAACAAAACCAAAGTTATAAACGCAATGAATATGAGTTATTCCTCCTTAAAGCCTAAGCTTCAAGCTCTTCATGACTTCATAGTGATCTTTGAGGACCCTGCTGGTGATATGATAGAGTTTGAAGGTCTCTGCGTAATAGGAAGCCCTGATGTGAGTATAAGCTCAACAGGTTCAGGGCCTCTTATTGATTGTCATAACCCTGACTTTACAACTATTGATTATGATAATATGATAAGAATTATTAGGCTGGTAATATATGAATCAAGAATTATTCGTATGGTAGTCTATGTATGGGAGTAAATGTTATAGAAGAACAAAGGTTGTAAAAAGAATGAAGTTGAAGAAGTAATATTTAAGCAATATTTAAGCAAGTAAAGGATGGTTAGGATGGAGAGGATTATTAAGAAAAAGTTCAATAAGAAAGGCTATTATTTTACTCTTGACGCCTTTTTTGCGTCCATCATACTAATAGGAGGCTTACTCTTAATCTCGCAGAACCTTGTTAAGGAGCATCCAAAGGAGAGCATAGAGTACTTCTCAGTAGACTTGCTATCTGCTCTTTCAGAACTCCGCGTGGATGAGCTTAACACTACTTATGTGAACAATGTTTTAATGAGCAGCCCGAATACTAATCTTAACCTCTCAGTGCTTGAACAGATAGGCACATACTGGGCTGCTAATGAAACAAACCTCTCAATTAACCTTACAAGGTATTTACTCCGAGACCTTTTCCCTAATAATACAGGTGTCAGGTTGGTTATAGAAAGCGACACTCTTTTTGAGAAACCCCTCCTACCCCAGCGCAATCTCAGAGCAAGTGAGAGGATGATAACTGGCATTATGCAAGGCGCTCCTCTGAAAGGTTCGACTTCATCTGCTTATCTAAGGAAGATTGAGGATAAAAGAACCAGTAGCTTTGCTTATTTTGGAGGCTTTGTGGGTCAGGGCAATATCTCTGTTTTTCTTGAGAACATACCAAGCGATGTGACTCCTGATGATATTACTAGAATGACACTAGAACTTGATGCAGGAGGAAGTTTCATCCTCAAAATCAATGGAGATACCTGTGGTTCATTCACACCGAGTACTACCAACACTAATATGAGCCCTGATGTATGGGATGTGAGTGAGTGTAATAATTCTATTGTAGCTGGGAGAAACAACATCTCCCTTCTGTTCCTTGGAGAGATAAACGAGTCATACGTTGCAGGAGGTTATTTAAGAGTTGATTATAAGACAAACGAGTTTCAGCAAAACCTTAGTATTGGGAAGAAAAGATACTACTTTCCAGGTATTGAAGGGATTATTAACTTATACGACTCAATATATGTGCCTGGTATAATAAACAGCTGGGTAATAAACATATCCTTTTATAATAATTATACCACTTACCTTGTGATCGGGAATGAAACTATTTTTGAAGCTGAAGGTAAGAATTACACTCAGAATGTTACTTATACCCGAACAGGGCTTAGTATTAATCCAGCAACAATTCCTATAAGGCTCGGTACTAGGAACTTTTCTAATATTACCAAGGTCATTACAGGAGAAGCAGCTGATACAATCCTAGTGACTGATACAAGTGGAAGTATGGCTGAGTGCGGAGAATACATCGAACAATTAATGTGTGGTTATTATTGTACTTGGTGGTGGTGGCGTGAATGCCCTTATCCAGGGACGTGTAATGACGAGGAGTGCGGTGGTTGCTGGATATGGAGCCCCTATGGTCATCAAGTCTTTAATAAAACAGTGTGTAACAGAACTAAACTCCAAATTGCTCAGGAAGCAGATAAGAAAGCAGTAAGCATAATACTTAATGCAAGTGCTAACAAAGTGGGTTTAGTAAGCTACTCAACTAGTGTGAATGATGTTACAGAACTCACAAGAGATCAGGCCGGGCTAAACTCCTCGATAGACTCCTACACTGCGAATGGAGGAACATGTACGTGTTGTGGTATTAATAAGGCAAAGGACCTGCTCCTAGAATCATCTCAAAAAAAGTTCATGATAGTGTTAAGTGATGGTGACCCTACTTATTATTGTAAGAACTACTCTGATTACGCTGGGTCTGGGGTGTGGGGTGGTGATACCACAGGCGGTTCTTCTAGCGAAACAGATAGGAACTGGTCTATCTGGGCAGGTCAGGAAGCATGTAATAATAATATCACTGTTTTTACTATCGGATTTGGAGAATCAATGTCGCCCGAGGGGCATGAAACTATGAGGAGGACTGCTTGTAATGACTCTTTGTACTTTAACGCCACTAATGTAAGTTTATTATCAGAGATATACAGAAACATTAGTGAGATGATACTTACTTATGCGAATTATACTTCTCAAACTATTATTGTAGAGGGGAATATTACTTATTCAAGGCTCAACCCTTATTCATACATAGAACTAAACTATACTCCTATAATTGATGAGCCTCAGCCTAATGAGATCTCCGTTGAGGTACAAACAGAGCAATTCAATAATTGCACTGTTAATGTTAATATCCCTTCAGGGATAAGAATAGCTGATGCTAGGGTCACCTCCTATTCGGGTCCTCACTGGACCAAGACGCTTATAATAAACTCCGATGTTGTTTATAACCTTAGTGAATACGGGGATGACTACACATTACTAGGAGATCCTTACCTTGTACAAATCCCCCCACTCCTCTTAGTGAATGGTACAAACACGATATATATATACACGGGGGATGAGCCAAGTAACTCAACAGGGTGTTCAAAGAATAACACTTTGATCTACACTGCCCTTGTTCCTTCAGCAACTGCTCGGTCAGAAGTAGTGGAACACACTGATGGATGTGTGTGGACAATACAATTTGAGGATGATACTACCAGTACCAAAGCAATCCCATCGGATTATACAGGTTCTAAGAGTTGCAGCTACACAGAAGATAATCACTCTTTGGAAGATGGCTCTTACGACCCCTCAGATGCTTATGATATTGCTGTTTTCAGCTTGCTCAGAACCCTTGACTTTGATAATAATGGCAAAGTATTCGTTAACCTTGATGCAGAAGACATAGAAATAGTTATTACAACAGTTTCATCAGTTCCTTATTTATGGGGCCCTACTTTGGTGAAAGCAAGGGTGTGGCAGTGAATTTGAAATGAATTTAAAATCCAAATAAACAATAGTTGGAATTAATTAACTTAAGAATTAAGAAAAAGTATTAACACCAAGAGTATTAGAAGGCAGGGGGTGTGAAGTGAAAGTAAGGGGTTTGAGGAAAACCGGGAAAAACAAAAATGAGAAATAAAAAATCACTGCTTAGAAACAGGGAAGGAGTGTTTTATGTGTTAATCTCCGCTCTTTTTATAATCGTTATGATACTCGTCTTCTTAGCTTATAAGGAGTACGCTTATACTGATAGGCAAAAAGTGATTGAGACAAGAATTATGACTATTAATGATTTTATTAAGGATATAGACTCGGATTCAAAAAGAGCAATATATATTTCTGCTTTCAGATCGTTAATAGCTCTTGAGGACTATGTTGCGACCATCGGGGACTACCTTAATAACACAGAGGAACTATTCAGGATTGCTTTTTATAACGGCACTATTAACGGAACAGAAGTAGAAATACTGGAGAATTCTTCTTACTCTGATTATCTCGAGAAACTAAGAATAATAGCAGGCAGGATTGGGCTGGACATTAATCTAAACGTAACCCATATAACGCTCTACCATGATTCTCCGTGGAGTGTGAATGTTATTGTAACCACTCATGTTAATATTACTGATAAGAAAGGACTTGCTAGATGGGATTTCTACAAGGATTACAGTACAAGCGTTTCTATTATTAACATCAGGGACCCGCTTTATAGTGTAGCAACGAAAGGAAGAATCCCTAACACCATAAGAATCACGAACAT
>DRSY01000094.1 GCA_011372335.1 Candidatus Woesearchaeota archaeon
CCCCCTTATACTAAAAAAAAGTTTTGTTCTTAAAATCTTAATCTGTTAAAGTCTTAATAAGAACCACCTGTTTTTTATTCTTATCTCATTACTAAAAACTTTTTTTGCAAAAAACATATAAACAACCTTATTATTTGTTCTTGTGCTATGAAGAAAATACTTATAACAAGCGCTTTGCCATACGTGAATAATGTGCCTCACCTAGGCAACATTATTGGGTGCGTGTTATCAGCGGATGTCTTCGCACGGTATTGTAGGAGTAGAGGGTGGAGTGTTCGTTATGTCTGCGGTGCTGATGAGCATGGGACAACAACAGAAGCAAGAGCACTGGAGGAAGGCATTACTCCTAGGCAGGTATGTGATAAGTATTACAAGGTTCATAAGGAGATATATGACTGGTTCGGTATCAGTTTTGATGTTTTCGGCAGGACAAGCACTGAGACTCATAAGAAGATAACTCAGGAGATATTCTTAAAGCTCTACAACAACGGCTTTATTGTGGAGGATTTCTTAGAAGAGCTTTATTGCGAGAAGTGTAAGAAGAGCCTTGCTGATAGGTTCGTTGAAGGCACATGCCCTTACTGCGGTTTTGATAATGCAAGAGGGGATCAATGTGATAAATGCGGACACCTCCTTAACGCTGTTGAGCTAAGAAAGCCTAGGTGTAAGGTGTGCGGTTCTATTCCCACAAGGAAAAGCACAAAGCATCTTTTCCTTGACTTGGAGAAGCTCCAGCCAGAACTGGAGAAGTGGATTAAGCAGAGAAGCAAGGAAGGTTTTTGGAGTGAGAACACGATTACTTATACTAATGCTTGGCTTAGAGAAGGATTAAAGAAAAGGTGTATTTCTCGTAAGTTAAGATGGGGTATTCCGATCCCTTTAAAAGGTTACGAGGACATGGTGTTCTATGTATGGTTTGATGCTCCTATAGGGTATATCAGTATTACTGCTCATAAGTTCAGTGACTGGAAGGATTGGTGGAAGAACCCTGAGCACGTACACTTATACCAGTTCATGGGCAAGGATAATGTGCCTTTCCACACAATAATATTCCCAGGCACACTACTAGGAACAAGGGAGAAGTACACTTTGCTCTACCATATTAATACTACAGAATACCTTAACTACGAGGAAGGTAAGTTCAGTAAGAGCAGGAATACCGGTGTTTTCGGGGATGACGCTATGCAGCTCGGCTTACCCCCTGATAGTTTCAGGTATTACCTGCTTATTAACAGGCCTGAGAAGGCTGATACTGTTTTCAGCTGGGATGACTTCCAGGACAAGCTTAATCATGAACTCATAGGCACTCTAGGAAACCTTGTTAACAGAACAATAGTCTTCCTTAACAAGTACTATGATTCAAGAGTCCCTGATTATAATCTGGGCGAGGATGACAAAGAATTCCTTTACGTGATAAGAGACCATGAAAATAAGATTACTGATTTGCTCAGTAAGGTGAAACTAAAAGAAGCACTTAAAGAAATCCTTGCTCTGTGCGCTAAGGGGAACAAGTTCTTCCAAGGAGCAGAGCCCTGGAAGAATATAAAGGATGAGAAGAACAAGGAAAAAGCAGATACTGCTCTGTACATACTAACCAACTTGGTAAAGGATATCGGTATTCTATGCGAGCCTTACCTGCCTTTCACAGCTGAGAAGATTTTCAAGCAACTAAGTATTAAGCCTAGGAAGTGGGATGACTTAGGAGTGCTCAGCATTGAGAAGGGCCACGTGGTGGGGAGAGCAGAAGTCTTGTTTAACAAGCTAGTTGAGGAGGAGAAGAACAAGCTAAAAGAACAATTCAGCGGTAAGAAGAGAGAAGAGGAAGCAGGGAGAACAGAGAAGGAGAAGAAAGGTTTTAACTTACTCAACCTCAGAGTCGCAAGGATTAAAGAAGTAAGAGACCATCCCAGGGCTGATAAATTAGTAGTATTAAAATTAGACTTAGGAAGGGATGAGGAAGAAAGACAAATAGTCGCGGGTATTAAGGAGTGGTACTCACAGGACGAGCTTAAGAACAAGAAAATAATCGTGGTTACTAATCTTCAACCCGCGGTGATAAGAGGAGAGAAGTCTGAGGGCATGTTATTAGCATGTGAGAAAGCAGGAAAACTAGGCTTACTAACAGTTAATAAGGCAGAGCCAGGAACACAGGTACTAATAAGAGGTGCTAAGCCTAACAACGAGGTTATCACAATAGATGAGTTCAGAACAGTGGATTTAAGAGCAAAGAAGAGCAAAGCTTATTCTGATGACCAAGTGTTAAGAGCTGGTGATGAAGAAGTAATTGTTGAGAAAAGTGTTGAAGGCAAATTAAGGTGAGGTGGTTCTAAAAAGTTTTCTGGATTACACAAACCTCTGGTTCTCTAGTTCTGGAGTAAAAACACTTATTTTTATTAGTGCTTGTTGTATTAGAAAATCAATGTAACCAAGCAAGAGCACCCAGCTTAAAAATGTTTTTATCATTTAATATGAACTTCGCATAGAATCACGTACAGAACATCTTATAACTCCTCCTGCCTCTTAATCCAAAAAACATAATATTTATATATATTATTCTTAAGTAACAAGGTTTAAGGTGAGGGTTAAAAAATTATTAGCATTATTAATGATTTATCTTATCATATCACTGGTTTTTTCTAGTGCTATAGTGCTAGGAACCATCTACCAAGCAGAGATTTACGGACAAGACGAAGTCCCAGGCTCTATAAGACCGGACGATAACCTCGTAGTAAGGTCTTACTCCACAATGCCTTGCTCTGTAAAAGCCTTCTTCACAAACAACACTTATGAACAGATGAGTTGTGCTTCCTTAGGCAGCACTAATGATTGCTCCTACACCAGCCCTGTGACCAATATTACAGGTAAGGTAACAGCAACAATCAAGGAGTCAGGCTCTGATTCCACAAGAGAGGCAGAAGCTTATGTTGATAATACTCCTCCGAGCATAAACTCATTCACTACTACTAGCCTAGGAAACAAAATAAGAGCAACGTATAACATCATTGACAAAGCCAACCCCTCCTACCCTGAGAAGTGCTCTGGTATTAAAAAAGTAGAATTATACCTGAACAACCAGCTTGTTAACACAACAAACCATTCTATAGGAGAGTGCAGCGTTAACAGTGAGGTCACAGGAACAATACCTGACTATGACGGCTGGGTTAACACCAGCATCATAGTATACGACTACATGGGGTTCTCAGATAATAGGACAGGTTCAAAGCTAATAATAGACACAGTTAAGCCGATTATAAAGAGCACCGTAGAGGTGCTTAAGAAAGGCACAGAGGAGGAAGTCAAACTAGTCTCTACTAACTCAACCATTGTAAGAGAAGTGGATGTTAGAATAAGAGCAGAGGATAAGTCCATACCAAGCACTAATAGTGTGTTCGGTGACTTCACAGAGTTTGACAAAACCCGGAGTGCTGATCAGAGCAACAAACCAGGAACATGCAAGAGGACTGGGTGGACAGGTAACTATACATGCACTTTCTCAGGTGTGAAGCTCAGCCCATCAACCCTCACACCAGTATTCGGCGTGAGAATAACAGATACTGCTGGTAACATTGCAAACACCACTCTCAGCGCGAGCTTCTCAGCGCATAAAGGACCAAGTATTAGCAGTGCAGAGGCTTACGTAGCAGGAACACACCAGTTAATACAGAAGATATCAACTCAGAGCAACAAGGCAAGGAAAGCTGATATAATAGTAAGAATAACAGACAAAGCAAGGGTTACAGAAGTAAAAGGTGACCTAACCGAGCTGAGCAGAACAGGGAATAGTTTATCAGACCTCACAGCTAGCTGCTCAGAGAACTATGACTCTGGGAGTGAGACCTACGAGTACAACTGCACGTTTAGAGGAATCAGTTTTAACCCAGCCACACCCACTCCGAAGATAATAATAAGAGCAACTGACGAGGTAGGAGGGGTGAGTGAAGAAGAGATAAGCATGAGCTTCGCAGTGATTAATGATCCCGGCAGAGTTGCAAGGCTAGGCCCAGAACCACAGAGGTGCACACAAGAAAATTGTTATGTAAAAGCAGGGATTAATAACATAACCGCTGAGATAAGCACTACCAGCTCTTATAATGATAGCAACATATACATCCAAGGCACCAAAGCTGATTGTAAGGAATCAACCATCGGAGTATGGGTATGCCAAGCAAACACAGAGTTCAAGCCAGGAGATACGAGTATTAGATTAACAGGAACAGACGACCTCGGCAACCCAATAACAGGAGAAACAAGCGTGGTTGTTGATGACAAACCCCCTAAGATAATAGAAGAAGAAGGGATAAGCATAGCACCACTATGCCCGACAATGAACGAGCCTGCAAGGATAACAATCAACATCACCGAGGAGAAGAGCCCGAGTGTAATAATAAGAGCAGATACAACACGGATTAGCGAGGATAACGAGTCATCAGCACCATGCACCAGAGCAGGGAATACTAATAAGTGGGAGTGCAGTCTAAGCATAAACAATATCAAAGACCAAGAAATAAACACCGAGCTTGAACTAATCATAGAAGACCTCGCAGGTAACCAAGCAAAGAAGAGCATACCTATAAGTATATGCGTAGAGGTAGACGAAGCACCAGACCTAATAAAAGAGATAAAGACAAGAGGCACACTTCCAAGAATTGATAGGAGAACAGCGAGTATTATAACAATAAAAGTAATGATCCCCTTAAAGATTATTCTGAAAGACAGCGAGGCCCAAATCCTAGAAAAGAGTATGGTGGACTGCTCAGACACTCCTGGCATAAACGGCCAAGCCCACCTTGTGAATGATGAAAGCCTAAAACCAATACTAATCATACCCTTAAAACACGATTCTGAATGGGATGAAGATGACAAAGTAAGAGTGAACTGCACCCAGGAGTTCAAGATGAAAAGAAAGAACAAGGTGTACGCCCTGCTTGAAGAAGAAAGAATAACCACAGAGATAGAAGTGTATAACCAGCCACTAGGAAGCCTGAGCAGTAACTACGAGAAGAAAGTCAGAGAGGTAAAGAAGGAAATCATTCGGCTTAATAAGAAAATAAAGAAATACGAGAAGATACACGAATACCTAGGCAGTATTTGTAATACTGCTGAGACCATAGGCCGGATTAACAGGGTGATACAAAGCATTAAAGCAGCACTCTGGGGTGTGTGTCTTGCGCTAAACGCAATAGCACCTTCCCTAGGTGATTCGATATGGACCCCTATTCACACAGCACTATCAGGGTTCCATAACCTAGTAGAAACTTCTATATGGC
>DRSY01000018.1 GCA_011372335.1 Candidatus Woesearchaeota archaeon
ACGTTGTGAAGAAGAAAGGAAATATAATGTTATACGAGAAAGCATAGCCTGTTAAGGTCCTTATTCTTGTTTCTTATATCGTAGCGTACTCTTTGTCAAACTTCTCTTTTGCCTTGCTTTCTTTCCAATAAACAGAGTGGCTTGCTCTTTTCTCAAACAAGGCAACAGCGACTCTTATGATATCAGTCTGATAGTCCTTTAGTTTTTTCTCTTCAAATATTCTTTTAGCATCAGAGATGCACTCCTTCATAAGCCTTGTATTCTCTTCTCTGCATAGCTCCTCTTGCTCTTTTTCTTCTTCACGTGTTAGAAAGACTTCTACCCACTTCGGATAAACACTCTTATCAGTGGTCTTTGGGAAAGTCTTGCTAAAAGTCATTACTTAGCTAGGTATTCTTTTATGGTATATAAATGTTGTTGAAGAAATATCGGAAAGCCCCTATTCTTCATGGAAGATTTCTTCTTTTTCTCGTAACGCTGTAGGTGCTTCTCCTCCGTGCCATGTGAATCTCGGTCTTACTCGCATAGGATACATCTTCTCGTTAGTGTCATCTAAGATTAAGGCTGCTCCTTTCATTCTAGGAAGATTATCCAAGTATTTGTCAAGGCTGCCTCTTAAGTAGCTCTGCATAAGGGCTCCGAGAGCGTCAATATCAATCTTAGCGGTTATTCTATGAGCGATTATCGTGTCTGCTTGAGTCATCACATCAGTGTGTATCTTGCCTGGTTGCTGGCTTGCTAGCACAAGGCTTATCCCGGGTTGTCTCCCTTCGCGGAGGATGGTTATGAGAGGGTCAGAAGCAAGGGTTTTGCCTTGTTTTGGCAGGAACTCGTGGGCTTCGTCAATGATTAACCATACCATGGGGAAGTCAAGTTTTTGGATTTCCTCATCACTAAAATAATAAATGCTCTTATGGACTTGTTGGTATTCTTCATTCTTCCTAGCTATCATTCTCTGGATAAAGAGCTTCTCAGCTACGAGTCCTATCACTAAGGATTTTATCCTCCAACTCCCGGGAAGAGTAGCGTAGCAACTCACATCAAGCACTGTTACTTGCCCTGGTTTTGCAAGCTCACTAAGAGGGGTTCCGGCCTTGCTGAATAACCCCCATGTCTTTGCGTTGCTGAACAGGTTTAGAGTGGCGTTTTTCACGTTATCCTCTGCGTTACTCTTCATTATTGCTTGAATAATATCATCAATGTCGTACTCTTCTTTGCGCTCTCTCAGCTCGTGAATCACTCGTTCTACCAGCACGCCTATAGGCTCATTAGGGTTGACATCGAATGTCATGCACCAATCACTCCCGTCCAGCTCGCTTGGTTTTATACTGAAAGGTGCATCCGCTGGTATTCCTTTGTTTTTATACTCTGAGAAGTAACCTGTGGGTGTGTATATGGTGATGTCTAAGCCTCTGGGTTCAATCCCCCATTCTTCTAGGAGGAGTTCATCCTTCTTGTTAGGATACTTCATTGTCCAGTACACACCCATTGTATCTAGCATGATAACAGCAATATTGTTCTTGACCTCAGGCGGGAGGGATGCTATGCCTTCAGCTATCACCCCCATTGTATAAGATTTTCCTCCTCCTCTCTTGCCACATACAAAAACAACATGACTCCTTATAACATCAAGAAGTATGTTGTTAGATAAGCTGGTGGTTCTGCCCATCTTAACGTAGTGTTTACCTAATAGGATGGTGCCTTTAGTACCGAATCTCTCTTTGTCAGCAGGGAGCCTGCCAATGATTATGTCGTACATTCTTACCTTTAGGTATTCTATGTTGTTAATATATAAATTTAACCACTAAAAAGCATTCTTTAACCAAAAAACTTTTAAAAACCACGACTTTTACCATTCCAGAAGGGTAATCTTGTGCGGGTTAATCCAATCTTTTATTTAAATAATCCGAGGTGGTACTTTTGGCTAAGAAGAGAAAAGTTCTAAAGAAACCCAATCATAAACAGAAGAGCAAGAGAACAAGGAACAAGAATAACAAGGATAATAAAGTGAGGATTTACAAGGTTAATCAAGCAACATTAGAAGAGCAAGCAAAAGCCAGACGAGAGAAGAACATCCAGACATTTCTAGTTGTGGTCATAATAATACTTGCAATAGCAGCGATTTTCTCAGCAATCCAAACATTCTTTCCTAATTTGTTCGGAAGAATAACTCTTAAAGGCGAACTAGCGGCAAAGGTTAACGGAGTACCAATAACAATGCAGCGACTTGATACAGAATACGAGAGACTGCCAGCACAATACAAGTACTTCATAACCAAAGAAGCATTTCTTAACCAATTAATAGATGAAATTCTCATGGTAGAAGAAGCAAGAAAGAAAGGGCTGTTTGTTAGTGAGGAAGAAGTTGATAAGAGCCTTCAGACTTTCATGGAGCAGAATAATATAAGCCAAGAAAGACTTAATGATATTCTAAAAGCAAAGAAACTTACCTATAACGAACTCAGACAACTTGTGAGTAACCAGCGCCTCATAGATAAGCTCCTTGAAGAAGAGGTTAAGAACAAGATTAACATTACAACAGCGATGGCTCTGCAGTACTACAACGAGAACCCAGACACATTCAAGATTCCTGAACTAGTAACAGCCAGACACATCCTTATAAGCACCAATAACAGGACAGAGAAAGAAGCATACCAGCAAGCGAGAATAGTTCTTGGCTTATTAGAGGAGGATAAGAGTAACTTCTGCGACCTGGTAGAGGAGTACAGTGATGATTCAGGAAGCCTGGATAAATGCGGAGAATACGTTTTTCCCAGAGGTCAGATGGTTAAAGAATTCGAAGAAGCAGCGTTTTCTCAGAGAGAAGGGAACATAACCCTTGTCAACACGAGCTTCGGATCCCACATAATATGGACGATTAACAAGACACCTGAACAAATAATGCGCTTCCAAGACGTAGAGGAGCAGATAAAGCGGATTCTAAGAACTCAGCAAGAGAAAATGCTTTACTCTGACTTCATAGCAGGTTTAAGAGCACAAGCTGATATTACTAATTACCTCGTACAAGAACAAAAAGAAGAAGCTGAAGCAAAAGAAGAAGGAACACCTGGCGAAGAAGGAGGGGTTGTAGCTGCTGAGCAAGGCGAAATAAAGGTAGTTATGGAAGAGCAAGGAGAAGAGGAAGAAGTTACACCAAGGGAAGCCATAGAAGAAGAAGCAGTGGAAGAAGTAGAAGAAGGAGTAGACGTAATGATGCCTGAAGAAGAAATTGCAGAGGAGCAACAAGAATTAGAAGAAACCCTTGAAGAAGAAATAGCAGAAATAGAAGAAGTCACTGCGAAGTTAAGCCTTGCAGAATGCCTTACAAGCAAAGGAGCAGTGCTCTACGGTGCTTACTGGGATTCCAGTACTAAGAAACAAAAAGCCTACTTTGGAGATGAGATTGATAAGATTAAATACGTGGAATGCGGAGTAGAAGGTGATTACCGAGCTCAAACAATAGAATGCTCAGAAGCAGGGATAATGGCTTACCCCACATGGGTTATTAACAATGAGAAACACATGGGCGTATTAACATACGAGGAATTAGCAGCCCTAACCGGTTGCGAGATATAAAAAAATATTCCTCTTTTTTATTCTTGCTTTTGTCTTACCTGTATTACTACAGAAACCCTCTTAATAATAGGCGTGTCTTTGGCAGTGCCGCCACACAAGGATACAACAGGAGAACTTATAACAAGGACTGCCAGGCTCCTTTCCTAACACAAACCTTCCTCAGAGTTCCTCTTCTATAAGAATAAAAAAATTCTTCATAAAAACACTGTTACTTCCACATATGCGGAGTAACAAAAACACCCTTTTTTTGTGGTGTTACCGTATAAAAATCACAAAAACCAAAGCTTTAAAAACCCATATATATTCCCCCTATGTAAGCCCGGCACAGAGTTGCTCATGCGAGCCTCAGCGTAAGAGCTCATGGCGATGAGCATTGTGAGTTAGTGTTGGGCTACAACGCCTAGAACATAAAAGTAGAACATAAAAGAATAATACTTTTATAATGTTCAACCAACGATAGTCAAAAAAAAAAGAACAGGCACAAAAGCCTTTATCATCATTTATCAATTTCCTTTTATTTTCAAAAATTATACAAAGAATAAGGAGAAAAACTTTTATTTTTAAACAATTATGAAATAAGGTTTAAGTGCTTGTTCTTTTAAAAGCAGAAGGAGCAAAAAAACTTTTTTTGCTAACACTCCTCTATATTCACACCCCTTTCATTAAAGGAGAACCAAAAGAATCATATCTCCTTTTAAAAATAAGAATGTGGGAAACCCAAGAAACTCCTTCTGCAAGAAGATTATACTCAAAAATAGAAAAAGGTGAAAACAATGGCAAAAATAGCACAGGTATCAGCAAAATATATTATTCATGCTGAGATAAGCATTGACGGCGTAGTAGACAGACCTGACGTTATAGGAGCAATCTTTGGACAAACAGAAGGACTCCTAGGAAGCGACTTGGAACTAAGAGAACTTCAGAGAAGCGGAAGAATAGGACGCATAGAAGTTAATATTGAGACAAAAGGCGGAAAGTCCTTTGGAACAATCATCATCCCAAGCTCTCTTGACAAAGCCGAAACGAGCATAGTAGCTGCGAGTCTTGAAATAATCCAGAGAATAGGACCGTGTAATGCTAAGATAAAAGTTAAGAACATAGAAGACGTGAGAGTTTCAAAGAGACAATTCGTAGTTGACAGAGCAAAAGAATTACTTAAGAACCTCATAGAAGCAGTAATGCCTGACAGCCAGGAACTAGCAGACGAAGTAGCATACGCTGTTAGGGTTATGGAGATAAGAGAGTACGGAAAAGAAAGATTGCCCGCAGGACCAGCTGTTGATGAGAGCGACGAGATCATAGTGGTTGAAGGCAGAGCAGATGTTCTTAACTTGTTAAAACACGGCTTCAAGAACGTCATAGCTATGAACGGAACAAACGTGCCAGAAACCATTATTGAACTCAGCAAAAAGAAAACAATGACGGCTTTTGTTGACGGGGACAGAGGAGGAGACCTCATAATAAAAGAACTAGGAAGTGTTGCAGAACTTGACTTTGTAACCAAAGCACCTGATGGTAAAGAAGTAGAAGAACTCACAAAAAAAGAGATTCATAAAGCGTTAAGGAGCAGAATCGCTTTTGAACAAGCAAAGACAGAGCTACAAGTAGCTGAGAAAAATAAGAGAAGCGTTGATAAAAGAACTCCTACAAGGGATTACAAGGACAGAAGA
>DRSY01000017.1 GCA_011372335.1 Candidatus Woesearchaeota archaeon
GTTATTAACTAAAACAATATTAGAAAAATTTATAAAGTTTGATAAAAAAAAAGAAAATAATGTAATATGGAATTTGAAGACTTATTAACAAGAAGCAAGTGGAGCATTCTCAAAGAACTAGCAAAAGGAGAAAAATCAGCTGTTGAAATAGCACAAAAAACAAACCAGAGCATAGCAAACATAACTCAACAGCTCAAACTATTAGAAGCCTATAACCTTGTAAAAAAAACAAAACACGACAAAAAGAAAAAACCCGGCAAACCAAGGACGCCATACACCTTAAACCAAGAGCTTGTAATAACAAGCATACTAAAACCAGGGATTGCAGAGAAAAAAATCCTAAAACTAAGAGAAGCAGATGACTGCCATAAATGCCTCTTAAACCTATTCTTCATACTAAAACCAGAAGACCACTACTACCTTATTAAGTTCCTCTGCAACACAGACATGATAAAAAAAGCAGATACAATAGCGTATCTTAAAGCAGCTGAAAAAGCAATAGAGATAATGATAATCACAGAGCATATCAAAGAAGTAAGGGAAAACTACAGCAATATGAATATAACCGGCTTAGATGGTAAAACCAAAAAGATTATAAGCTGGAGTCATAATAAAGAAGAAATAGAAGCAGGCCTAGGACGAAGAGAAGAATACTTCATCAACCTCGTGGAGAACAGCAAAGAACTACTTGATAAAAAAGGCTATATAACCGAGCTAAGACAAAAAATAATAGAAGCATAATAGAAGCAACAGACAAAAAAAAGTTAAAAAGCATATAAAAAAAGAAGAGAGAAAAAACAAGAAAAGGAAAAAAGGAAAAAAGAAAAGGAAAAGAGAAACAAGAAAAAGGAAAAGAATGAACAAACTTGCAAAACTTATTGAAAACCTGAACGAAGAAGACTTAAAGCTAATAAAGAAAGACTTAGAAGCAGGGAATATAGAAAGATTAATAAACAAGAAACTACAAGAAAAAAAAGAAGAGGATTTTAACAAGGTCTGCCCTGTATGCCAGACCCCAATAGGGGAGGAAAGCCTCACATTAATATTCGGTCCAAAAGGGCTAAGAAAAAAAGCAAGTTTTTGCGCTCTTGACTGCTTAGAATACTTTTTGAACAAGATAAAGCAAGAAAAAGAGAAAAGGATGCTGAGGTAAAAACCATGTGGGAACTAAGAAAAGAAATTGAGACCAGGAAAGAGAATCTTATATACACACTAAAGAATAAGAAAGACTTCTTAGAGCTTGAAAAACAGCACCAAATTTATGGAGCAATCAAAGAACTCGACCACGTGCTTAGACTAATAGAGCAATACAGAGAAGAAGAAGTTATGAAGCAGCCCAGGCAACTAGTTCTTACAAGCACAGATAATAACTCAGAACAAGAACATGTTCTAAAAGAGAAGAAGAAAAGAATAATAAAATTTAAGTCTCCTATACGGATCCGGTTTGAAAAGAACGACGCTTAGCCCGCATAAATATCCTTCCATTTCGATTCTCTAGTTGCCTATGAAAAAGAAAATTATTATTATCATCAATAGTAATAAAATTATAGATTCTTGAAGTCTTATTCTCATCCAGAGTAAGGAATTCCAAACTAAAACCACCCCCCAAGCCTATCTAAAGAGCAGCTCATTATTTTTAAATTTTTTCAGAAAGATATACAGAAAAGTATGTTAATAGCGAAAATTATTTATATGGTTTAAGGGTTCCATTAGACAAGGGGGGAGGAAGTAATATTCTCCAATTAGAGCTAAGACTCCCAACCAAAAAATAAAAATTTTGTAATTAAGAAAATATACTCCGAGAATACAAAGAAAATGAACGAAGCAGACTTCGAAGAATTAATGCGTATACAAAGACTTATGGCTAGCAGAGTAGCAAGCGAAACAGAAACAGAGAGCAAGATAAAACTAATGAGCATAATAAATGACTTAGTCACAGACAAGAACAAAAAAGTGCATAAAGAAGCAGTAATAGTAGAAGCACAGGCTCAGGGAATGACAGAAGCAGAAATTGAAAGACTCCTAGGAACCCTAAAAGAAGACCATATGATAGAAGAACCTGAACCTGGATTCATAAGGAGAGCATGAAGACTTATCTGAATTATCTTTTAGCATTCTTTTCTAATTATCTTAAAAAAACTTTTTCTAACCCTATTTTATGAAACCTCTATTTTATGATTTTATTTTTATGATTATTCATAGCCAAACAACGTCTTCTGACTACTCCCCGCTATTATATCCTCAAAAGACTGATTATAAAACACAAGGATTGCATCGGCTATTGGCTTAATCTGCTTCTCAATATAATGCTCGTAATCAATCCTATGCTTCTTCTTCTGTACTGGCTCAGGACCATTAGTGGTTATAACGTACTCTATCAAACTACTCTTCAAGTCTTTGCCAAGAAGCCGTGCTGCTTTGACATGCGGAGGTGTTG
Source organism: Candidatus Woesearchaeota archaeon (assembly GCA_011372335.1). Lineage (GTDB taxonomy): Archaea > Nanobdellota > Nanobdellia > Woesearchaeales > SM23-78 > SM23-78. The sequence continues at coordinate 2,438 of DRSY01000017.1, forward strand.
TTTTTGTATATGCTTCAACCTCCTTCCTGATAGCCTTCCTATAAACCAACAACTTATCATGCTTACCCTCCTTAACCTCTTTCACTATCCTTCTAATATAATCAGCAACTTCCTGTTTATGAAACACTCTACTAAGAAGCTCTTGCTGAAAATTCCTTGCAAGCTCAGTCCAATCACGCCTAACAAACTCTAAGCCAACAATATCTATTCTCTCATTCCCATTAGCATCAACTAATAGCCCTGCATACCTCTTCTTACTACCAACCTCAGCATACCTTATCCTCGGCATCAAAAAACGTTTATAAACCTTTTCAAACTCCAACTCCAAGTAATTCTTACGTTTATACTCCTTCTCAGTATACTCCCTAAAAAAAGCATTAATTGCTTTGCTAATACTCTGCCCAATCCTAGCAGCTTCATCATAAGTATGAACATCAAGATTAATAAAAAGACTATCAGTATCACCATAAATAACCTTATAACCCATTTCTTCAACCCTTCTTGCTGTAAGCTTTATTAAGTGTTGGCCAAAAAATGTTATTGCATTCGCAACAGCCCTGTTATAAAACCTGCAAGTAGGGTTAGCCATCACCCCAAAGAAAGAGTTCATAAGTATCTTAATAGCATGCCTTGCAAGCTCATCACCCTTTCTTCGTGCCTGCTCCCTCTGCTCCCATAACCTCTGAATAATTAAGGGAAGTATCCCGTCCTGGTTCTTAAAACAAGCACCATTAGGAGCCTTCACAAGATTCTTACCCTTACACCCAGGCACAAAGCTCCACGGATCAATATTAAAAGTCCTTATAATACTAGGGTATAGACTTTTAAAATCACATACAACCACATAATCGTATATGCCTGGCTTTGGACTCATAACATAACCACCACGAATCCTCTCCTCCTTGGATTCAAAACTCGCACTAGGAGCAACAAAACCCTTCTTCCTTAACTCTTTTAAGTACAGAGAGTCAAGGCTTGCAACACTCGCCCGCACTCTGTCAAGAGGCATGCCTGTGATTAATGAGCGGTGAATACTAAGCTCAAGGGCAGTGGTTTTCTTAAGAATCCTTAGAGCAAGCTCTGAATCCTTAAGATTATAATCAACCAGTAGCTGGGGGTTGTTCTTAAAAGCCTTCTCAATAAGATCCCCTCTCTCCTCATCCTCAAACATCTTTGAATCATTCAAGAAAACACGTGCAGCTGTGCTTAGTTTATAATCATCTAATGCAATAAAATTATTCTTTAATACGTGTATGCAGTCAAGCACCACCCTGCCAGGGAAGTCTGCTTTTGAATCCTGGAAAAAAGAGCGGTAGATTCTTAACCTGCAAGGCGACTCTGTTCTCCCAAGAGTAAAAGGTAACTTGTACTGCCTGAACTTTTTTTCAAGAATAAACAAATCAAAGTCGATTAGGTTCCATCCTACAATAATATCAGGGTCTAAGCTTAACACTGCTTCTCTGAACTTAAGTAATAACTCTTGTTCCGAACCAACGCTAAGAGCATTTCTCAACTTCTTATCACTCCGAATAATTACCCTCTTGTAATTCTCTGAGTAAAGAGAAACTGAGAAGAGCTCCTCTGCTTTTTTATCAGTCTCCACATCGATTGATAAAACCCTTAGATTAATTGGAAGGTAATCAGCTGGTCTGAGCTCTGGCTCATAATAAACCCTGTCAACGAACACACCATTAACAACCTCTCCTTTCTCATAGTCACCCCGAATATCAATGCTTCCTTGTATGAGCTTGTCAATCATGAACCTATAAGCAAACCTAATATCAGCCTCATAAGTCTGAATGCCCTTATCAGAAAGCTTATCTCTTAGCTTAGCAACCTCGCTAGGAACACGCATAACAATCCTTACAACAGGCTCCCCTTCAAAGTTCTTAAGACTAGTAGCTTGGTAATCAAACTTCTCAACACCTAAAGCGTTTTTTAAATCTGCTTTTCTAATAAAGAAGTAAGGCTTATACTCATTCACAGTTAGAAAGGATTCGTTATTCTCAAGCCGTCCAAAGAGGTAAACATAGGCTTTGTTGTTCTCAACCTTATATGTGGGGTGAATGATGAAACCCTTCATGTAATAATAATAAGGAAGAGCAGTTTATATAGTTTATCTAATTAAAAATATAAAACATCAGATTAAAGTAAATTATCCAAAAAGCACACCTTTGTTTCCTAATCACTTATTTTTCTCAAACTTATTTTTAATAGCTTCTTGGAAAGCTTCTCCCTGAACTTCAAACATGCTCTCCACAATTGAGTGCAGGATATTCTCCTGAGCCCTCGGATCATTCATAGCTCTTATATACATCTCTGCTGAAAATTTATTAGCTAAAGGTGCAGAACTTTTTTCTCTATGAAGTTTATAAGCTTGTTTAAAGAAATTATCAGGCTTACCATCACTTGTTGTTTTCATGAATAAGTCAAGCCAGATATCAAAGAATTCATCAGGATCTGTTCTTAGTGATTCATCCTTATCCACACTTACCTCTTTAAATTTCTTGGTTAATCCTAGAATATAACCTGCTATGCTATTAGAATCATAACCCGCCATGCTCTTCCCAAAATCAGTGCTTGCACCATAAATTTTGATTTTATCTCTGTCCTTGAATTTGATATGACCGCCAGCAACATAATACCAGAGGAATTGCTTTAGAATATTATCAACATATTTCTTTTGAATATTATCATGCAAGCCTTCAGGTAATGAAACAACATCCACAGTGCTGATATAGCCTCCACCAAATGTTTGAAGAAGAACATACTTCTGGCTTTTTTCTCTTTCTGGGGGAACAACTAGAAC
>DRSY01000170.1 GCA_011372335.1 Candidatus Woesearchaeota archaeon
CCCTTAAACCGTTCCAGTGCTTATTCATGGTCAGCTTTTAAAACTGAGTTCTGGCCTTCACCATTCGTATCACCCCCCTAAACCGATTCACTGGTGAAGGCACTTTTTTTTCTTTTTCTTCTGAAGAAAAGTTATTAACACCCAACCACGATAACCATCTCATATCATCCTATAATGATACTGGCTTAATTCTGGAGTGGTAGCGATACTTTTTTATACTTCCATCATTATAGATTAATATTAAAAGATGCTAGGAGACTATATCATCTCGGTTGAACTAAGATTCCTTGTGGGTTTTGTCTTTGCATTCATAGCAGGTTTTCTTATTGGTTATGAGCGTGGCTCCAGGGATAAACCAGCAGGGGTTAGGACTAATACCTTGGTGTGTGTCGGAGCAATGCTGTTCGCAATGCTATCCAGTCAAGTTGATCCTTCTAGTACTAGCAGGATAGCTGCTAATATTGTTACTGGTATTGGCTTCCTAGGAGCAGGTATTATTATGCATCATAAAGGCTCTGTGAAGGGAGTTACCACAGCGGCGAGTATATGGATGTCAGCGGCTATTGGTATGGCTATTGGTTTTGGCTGGTACCTCGTAGGTGTTATTGCAACACTCTTAGCATTCCTGATTCTAAAAATGCCGCATATCGGTGAGCACGGACCAATAGGGCGATGAACTGGTTTTCCTCGTTGGTTTCTTTCCATAACTTTTTTAAACAAAGAACCCTTTTTCCTTTTTCTATGAGGACTATTAAAGAGGTTGATCTTACTAATAAGAGGGTCTTACTAAGAGCAGACCTTGATGTCCCTCTTAATACCAAAGGAGATATCACGGATGATTCCAGACTAAGAGCAGCGTTACCCACGATTAAATATATTCTTGAGCATGGTGCAAAACAACTAGTTATTATGGGGCATATTGACAGACCTAAAGGCAGGGTTGTTGAGATGCTGAGAATGGACAGGGTAGCTGTTAGGCTTATGAAGCTTCTTGGGCGGAGTGTTTATAAGCTTGATGATTGTATTGGTAAAGGCATTCCAAGAGGTGAGAAGATTATTCTTCTGGAGAACCTCAGATTCCATCCAGAGGAAGAAGCTAATGATGAGGGTTTTGCTCATCAACTAGCAGCTTACGGGGATGTATATGTTAATAATGCGTTTGCAACTTGTCACAGGGCTCATGCTAGTATGCACGCAATAACAAAGTTCTTGCCCGGCTGCATTGGTCTGCAGGTTGAGAAAGAGCTTAAGAGTCTTGACCTTAACCAGATGAGAAAGCCTATTGTTGCTCTGATAGGCGGAGCGAAGCTGAAAACTAAGATTCCTCTTATTCAGTCCTTGCTTGTAAGAGCTGATAAAGTGCTTATCGGAGGAGCAATGATTTTCACTTTTTACGCTGCTCAGAACCTTGAGATTGGTAAGAGCCTTTGTGATTATAATTATGTGATGAACGCAAAGATAATGCTTAATAATGAGAAGCTCCTACTCCCAAAAGATATTGTTATTGCTGATTATGAGGATAAACAAGCAGGTATTAGAACTGTTCCTTATAATAAGATTCCTAAGAAATCAATAGGACTTGATATCGGGGAAGAAACAGTTGAGGTGTTCAAACAGGAGCTTAGAAGAGCAGAGACAATTATTTGGAATGGTCCTATGGGTTATTATGAGAAGCCGCCTTTTGACAGAGCAACTAATGAGCTTGCAAAGTTTATTGCAGAGCTTGAGTGCAACAAAGTCGTTGGAGGCGGGGATACTGCTGATGCTATTCACAAGCTTGGCTTAGCTAATAAGTTCACCTTTATCAGTTCTGGAGGAGGAGCTGCTCTTGAAGTATTATCAGGAAAAAAGCTTGTAGCACTACAAGCACTTGAAGAACAAGCTTCTTAAAAAAACAAGTCTTACTTAAAAAAACTTTTAAAGGGGGTGAGGGGTTTTTGGGAGTGTACGAGAATGCTAAGAATATTCTAGCAGAGCTGCCTCCCAGTGTTACACTGGTTGCTGCTGTGAAATACGCTACTCCTGAGCAGATAAAAGAGCTGATAAGCGCTGGTATTACAGAGCTTGGTTTTAACACTTATCAGCATATGCTGGAAGTGAAGAACGTTCTCTCAGAGGAGCTTCTTAGCAAGGTTAACTTTCACTTTATTGGTCACTTGCAGAGCAACAAGGTAAGAAAGGTTATGAAGCTAGGAGTCCGACTGATACAGAGCGTGGACTCGTACAAACTCGCTAGGAAGATAAGCTTAGTCGGTGTAGAAGAAGGAATACTTCAAGGTGTTCTGGTCCAAGTCAAGACTGATGAGTCAAAAGATTACGGGGTTCTACCTTCTGAATTAGAAGACTTCCTTCTCTTATTAAAAGATTTGAAAAGTATAAGTGTTCAGGGATTAATGACAATACCTCCTTTTGATTATAATGCTGAGCATAACAGGAAATACTTTGCTCTGACAAGAAACTTATTTGAGAAAGCTTGTGCTTTGCTTGGCAGAAGATTAGAATACTTATCCATGGGGATGAGTGATGATTACAAAATCGCTTTAGAAGAAGGAGCTAATATGATAAGGCTAGGCAGAATTCTGTACAAGTAAAAAAAAAGGCGGAGTTCTTGTGAAGAGAAGTCTTAAAAAGTCTTAAAAGCAGTCTTTATAATACTTTTTTAATATTTTTTTTAAGAACTCCTCTGTTTTTATCTCTTATGAGGAAGTAATCTCTTAACAGTTATTGGTAAAACACCTGCTTCGAATTCCAGCTTTGCTATCTCTACAGGATTATAGCTTAGCTCTCTTAGCTGCTTAGGTGTCAGCTTTATTAGGAAAGGAGCTCCCATACTTATCTGTAAAGCTCTTGAACCTATCAGCCTTGCTTTCTCATACTTCGTGTATTCTCCTGGCTGCAATGATTCTATTTGTTTCTGCTCTTTAATACCCTTCGCATCCACACCTCTGGTCATCTTCATAACGCCTCATAGATTTTTCTCCTTATATCCTGACTCTTCTTCACAGCGAGATTTATCATCTCATTTATATCTTTTACGCTCAGACTCGCATCCCCGCCTTTCTGCAAGGCGCAAAGAGTACCGTCTTCCAAGATACTAACAGTTAGTCTGGCATCAAGAACTGCTTCCTCTGCTTCTGTAGGATCCACTATGAGGTTATCCCCTATCTTAAGAATAGTTACTGGGACTGGCATGCTCATAATAGGAAGGCTTTGCTTGGTCCTTTTACCATACACCACCTTATTATCATTTACTTCAAGCATCTTGGCATCCTTAAGCGCTGCAAGAGCTGCTATCCCACCGATATCAATGAGATTACCATCATAATTAAGAGGAAGAACATCTATCATCACAGTCCACACACACTCCCCTTTCTCAATACAAAGCTTTTTGGTATTAATAGTCTTCCCTTCTCTTATCCCCCTATCAATAACCCGCGCTACTTCTATTGCATCAATACTCGGAGGCCCTGTTTCAAACTCAGGGTTGGATAATGGGAGTAACTCACTGCCTACTATTAAGACTCCTTCGTCAGGCGAGTCAGGGTAAGGCTCTCCAATACCTAGTTTAACCCCTGCTATTACTTCTGTATCACCGCACTTTACAAGAGCGCTTCCCTCAGCAGTTGCTATCACCCCTGTTGTTATCTCTATCTTCCTGTACTCCTCTTTTTTTCTCCCATCAAGCCGCACTCCTTTTTTTAACGCCTCATTAATATGAGCTTTCAAATCCTGATTCATCATAATCACCTAATCCACTTATAATAACTTACCCCTTGTACTTCTCTTTTAACGCTTTTCTTTGAACCTCTGCGATTCTCTTAAGCACAGGCTTAACCATCTCTATCGCTCTGAACAACTCCTCTTTTGAAGCCTTCCCATCCATTTGCAACAAGGTTATCTCCTCTGTGCTTGGAATCATTGCTATGGGTATATCAGCCACATCCAAGTCAGCGAGGTGTTCTTCATCTCCGTCCAAATCAATAACTATCCTGTGATCAATCACCCCAGTACTAACAGCAGCCACCATATCCTTCATTATTATACCCGCGTCTGCTAAGGCTATTGAAGCAGCGCATATACCCGCACACCTAGACCCTGCGTCTGTCTCTATTAACTCAATAAAAACATCAACCACAGCGTTCGGATAATCCTCAAGATTCACCACTGGCAACAAGGCTTTCTCTGTCACCATACTAATCTCCCTGCTCCTCCGACTCGGACCAGGCCTAACTCTTTCTTCTGCACTGAAAGGCATCATATTATAATTACACCTAAGAACTCCTTTTTTCGGATCCTGCAAATGCTTTGGATGTAATTCCCTTGGGCCATACACAGCTGCATAAGCAGTTGTTCTCCCAATCCTGAACATAGCACTACCATCAGCCTTATTAATAACACCTGCTCTTGCTATTATCGGTCTTGTTTCTTCAAAACCTCTACCGTCAAGCCTCTTATTATATCTTGACTCCATGATTATCACTCCTCACCTTAACATTCTAGTTCATTTAATCCTCCTTCTTACTCCTTAATTCTTACCTCAATCTTCTTACCAGTCGCTTTTTCAAGATAAGACTTAACCTTATCTGTTAATCCACTCTTATGAGCTTGCTCCTCTATCATCTTAATAGCATTAACAGTTACCACTTCCATCTCTGGCTCCCCACTAATCCACGTGGTCCCGTTCTGCCCAACAATTATCTTACACCCAGTTGCCTTCTTAATAAGAGATACCATTGAGCCTTTCTTCCCAATAATCCTGGGGACTTTATGAGTATTAACCTTTATGATTCGTCCTCCTTTAAGTTTATGTAATCCTTGGCCTTTACAAGTAACATCAACCAGGTTCTGACTTGTAACATTAGTTATCTTAACCACGACATAGTCATCCAGCTCAAAGTACTTTGTTAAATCCGCGCCTTTTGCAATGTAACCGAACGTGGCGTCTTTTAAAGGGAGCACAGCAGGATAAGCACTATTAATATCTAGTTTCCACCCACTAATCAAGATATCTATTACTCTCCCAATTATTATATCATTCTTCTTAGGAAGGTATCTGCCTGCAAGCGGCATGGTTTTCAGCACTTTCCCTACTATTGTTAGCAAGCCAAGGCGATTAGCAATTATTTTATCATTATACCTATACGTGCCTTGCCCAGGAA
>DRSY01000065.1 GCA_011372335.1 Candidatus Woesearchaeota archaeon
GTTATAACATATGTTTTACAGAATAATTTTTTTTTTGACTCTGCTTTCTCTACCCTCTCTACCTCAAAAAGCTCGTTTTGAGCTTCTTTTAAAGAAATAAGCTTATTTTGAGCTTCTTTTAAAGAAATAAGGCTATAATGACCTTAATATTAAGATAGAAATCCAAATATGCTTTTTTATTAAAAAAAAAGGTTATTATGGCTTTCCCCCTATATATAAAGACTATTTTAGGCTTTTTTTCAGAAAAGAAGGTTATATTAAGGGTTTCTCATCTAATTCCTGCCTCATAGCCTCACGGTCAAGCTCAGAATACCACTCAAGTATAGTCTTAACACTATCACCCGTGTTCTGCTGAACAGCCTTAATATCCCTCCCCGCCCTACGACTCAGCCTAATAAAAGTATGCCTAAGCCAGTGGCTTCCAACAAGGTCAGCGTAAGGAAAACCAATCCTCTTACACCAACGCTTCAATACACGGTTACAAGTCTTCTCACTCATATAAAACAACTCCCTCCCCCTTATACCTGCTTTCTGCCTGTATAACAAGTACATCTTCAACACACTCCTAACTTTCTCTGGGAAGTAGACCCACCGCCACTTATCCTTCTTATGATCATAAGCATAGACCCTGTTATTCTCCCAATCAATATTATGAACCTCTACGCCTGGGAGCCTCTTACCGCCTTTCTTCTTAACCCCTACAATATCGCTTACTCTTAAGCCTGTCTCAGCGTGGAACATGATATAGGCTTTATCCCTGGGGTTATCCACGGCTTCGTACAGTTTCTTAAGCCAACCACCAGGAATGTATTTGTCTTCTTTGCTGATTTTCTTAGACACAACAAGTGTTTTAATACCTTCATTCATACCTAAAACCCCCTTAAATGTCCGCTTCTCTTAGGGAAACAGACACCCTACTTTTTAAGTTTTGCGATAATATCAGGCTTGTAATACTTAACATTACCTACCTTCATTTCCTCCTTAATCTGTTTCTTATGAATAAGAATCCTAATATAACCCACACTAACCTGCAACTCCCTAGCCAAATCCTTCGTGGTCATCAAACCACTCTGCTCAGCGTATATCTGCTTATGTATTTTCGCTTTGCCTCTGAGCGTGTAATCGTTCAGCTTCTTAGCTTCCTCAGGATCATTATCCAAGAAGTTAGCCCAGAAATTACACTCCACATAATTATATGCTTCTAACGGGTTAACCAACTTCTTAGACTTATGCTTAATATAGAACATCCTCCAAAGACTATAACCCTTAATACGACCTTGGTTCTTAGTTCTCTTCTCAAGGTGTAATAATAACCTGGGGATCTTATTATAGAAGAGAGCGTTATCTAGCACTAGGAAAGTGGGGAGGCTGAGAACAACAAGGATCTTAGTCGCCCTGTACGTCTCGAATATCCTGTTCAGCCGAAAGTTAAAGCTGGTCAGAGCCCTCTTACTAGTGAAATCACCGCTCTCATCATAGAGCATAACAGGCTTAGTAAGAGCATATTTCTGTAACTTGTTCATGAAATCCCCCCCGCCCATAGCTAACTGCTCCTCACGCTTATAACATGCTAACCGCCCAGAACTATATTTCTCATTATACACACTTGTAGCATACCTAGCAATATGCTCAGCAAGCGTAGTCTTACCCTCGCCCACGCCTCCGTCAATAATAATAAGACTCGCCTTATTAAGCTCAAAAACTCTTTCCATAGCCTTATCAATATTCCTCGCTACCACACTACTAAATTTTAGACCATTATCATAAACCCTTCTCATAGTTCTCTGCCTCGACATTAGTCCTATCATATTCTTTCCTAGTATCAATCCTAGTAAGCCTTATCGTGTCAAAGAACGAGTTGAGAGTGCTAATAGCCCTAACAAGCTCGTTATCACTCTTGAAACCTTCCTTAACCCATGTGAAGAGCTCCTCATACATCTTTGCTTCCTCGTTATCCTTCTTTTTCTTAAGAGCCTCGTATCTTCGCTTAATACTCGGCTCAACCTCTAAGAATAATGTTTTCAGGCTGGCTACTAGTCTCTCTCTCAGTCTCAGGTCATCAATCCTAACCTGCCACTGATTGAAAAGGTTAAGAAGCTCGTACCTCCTCTGAAGAATAGTCAGCTTAACGTAAATGTCAGGGCTCTTAGTAATAGTCAAGCCTTCCTCGAAGTCAATAATCCCTTCTTCCAAAACCACACCACCCCCATCTTCTTCTTCTTCTTCTTTTTTTTTATGTGAAGCCTCTGAAAAAACCGCCGAAGCTGAAAGCAACTAGGAAAGCGAGTACGAGCATGAAAATACCGCCTAGGTATAAGGGGATAATGCCGTAAGCAAGGAATACTAGGTTAACAGGAATAAGCAATAGTAACACCCATACGAAATTAATCCTGAGGGCTAGAGCCACAACCATTACTAGAAGAAAAGTGACGAAGCCGAAAACATACCAGCTGCCAAAAATATTATTAACTGCGTGACTCATAAGTACTCCGACTTGGCTCGTCGCATTAATAAAAGGCATTTTCTAATTATCCCTCCCTACAATAACTAAGGCGAGTAATATTATGTTGAAACTATACCATAACACGGCAATCATGAGAGCGATCTGCTGGGGGATACCAACGCTCTTCATGAAATCATAAGGAGCTTTCAAGACGTTACCGACTTGTTCCAATCCCAGGGTCTTAAGGAAGAAATTCTTGATAGTGCTTATGGGGTCTGAGAAGAAACTTGTCAGGCTAGTCGTCACACCCCCGCCTTCTGTTCCTTTAACTTCCTCTGGGAGGCTGTCAGCAACACTCCTATTAGTGAGCTCGCCGTTAGTGATATAATTCGTAGCAGGACTATTGCTCACGTTGAAAAAGCTGGGAGCACCAGGGTTAATCTCCATGATGCTCATTTGGGTTAGCCATAGGATTATGTTAATGCTCATCATGATTATAACCGCCATTAGGAACTTACCCATTAGTAACCACCTCTGAAGCTACTGATAAGCACGAACAGGGAAATAAGAGCGAATGGTATGAAAGCATACAAGGGAACAAAGCCAAGATAAGTGAAGACGCTCATGCAGAGGATGCTAAGAATACCCGCCCCCATAGCTCCGCCGAGCAAAGCACCCATACCAGCCATGGCGAGAGTAACCCCCATACTAATCATGACTAATTCAAAAGTGCTCATACCAAAATTCTCTGTTCTCATCTTCTCAAGAGTAACATTACCACCCGAAGCATTACCCACATAGAATACTCGTGAGAAAACCCTATAATTACCATTACTCTCATTCCACCAGTAAGTTGCATTAACGTAATCGTTAATACTCGCACCCATCACGGTTATGTTGACAGGAACACTCCCGCCAACAGCGTTATTCCCAGTGCCACCATTCCTTATTGTCTTGTATGAGAGGTTAAGACCGTATCTGAGTAGGGTGCCGTGAGGACTTGAAACGAACAGAGTAATAAGGTTGTTATTGTTGTTCAGAGGCGTGCCTTGGAGATAAGCAGTCACGCCCCCGTACTGCAGGTCAGCCTCGCCCTCATAGATCGGTGTCATGAGAACATCATAACTACTATACACTGGTTGTAAGGTGAAGTTCTTCTGCTCGTAACCCGTCTTCGAGCAGATAAACTTGTACTCTGTGTAAGGAGTATAAGACAAGAACACCCTGCCTGTAATATCGCTCTGCCCGCTACTAATAACCTGCCAGGAACCATTAATAATCCTGTACATAGCGTAATTAACATCTTCAAGGGTTTCGTGGGTGTGCTTGTCTTTGAAGAGGAGCGTGGTGTTGCCAGCCACAACGCTGAGATAAGCCGTGAGGTCAGCATGATGCCCGCTAGTCATAGTAACATTATAGTATCTCGTGCTATAACCAGGACTGGTCACTCTGACAGTGTATAAGCCTGGTGTTACATTATTAAAAAAGGCAATGCTTTGATTGATGTCGCTGTCATTCTGATAAGTAGCATAAGCGTTATAGATTAACACGCTGAAATTACTGATAACCCCGCCTAATTCTTCCTCCCTAGCATATACCCAGAGGCTATTAGCACTGTAAAGGAATATTGTCTGATTAGTAGTCCCATTACTTACTCTGAGGGTGTCGTTGTAAGGTGCGAAGCCAGGAGCATAGATGATGAACCTGTACGTCTCGTTGGTTAGGTGTAGGGTTGTGTTGCTACTCTGATTCGTATGGGTCTCGCTCCAACCAGTCACATTATAATAAGCGGTTAGATTATAATTAGTAACTGTGAGATTAGTGATTATCTCTTTGACTAACAAGGTGAAATTACTGTTATAGAAAGAGAGGTTGACCGTCTTATTATCCAGAGGATTAACACTCATGTTCTCTTGAAAGCTGTAATAAGGTGGTGTGTAGTCGCCTGGGGTGATATTAACAACATAGTTGCCTGCTTGGAACCTGAACACTAACTCCCCTGTGCTTGTGGAATTACTCTTATAAGTAGTGTTCACGCTGAAATTATTAACATCCTTCCCTGTGGCTTTCTCTACGCCTCGCAGAGTGATAACGCTCTGCCATAGGCTTGCTGAGAGGTCTGTGCTGACATTATGATAATAAGACCTGTTAAAATAACCCCCGTTATAATCACTGCTAAGATTAATAGTGACGAACGCAGAAGCATTACTAGGTATGTTCGTTGTTATCGTCCCATTAGTAGTATTATAGCTCGTCCCGTTCACAACAGCAGAGAAGTTAAGAATACTGAAACTAGTATTGTAGTAATCATGAGCTGTTATGGTGAAATATGTTGCTGATTTTACTTCCTCGGCTAAGATATTACCATAACCATTCACTCTTTGTATGTTCTTGCTTGTTTGAGAAACCATTTCTGATGATATATTAGACGGATAAATTCTTATCTCACTTATAATACCACGAAAATTAAGATCATCACTATTCGGGTGTTTCCCTATCGTTAAGGCATCACTTGAACCAGTAACAACCCCTCCGTTTCCACTACTATTAATCAAACTTTCATTAACATATAAATAAGAACCGCCGTCTGCACTTGTAAGAACAACCAAGTTATTAGTGTTATTCGACAAGTCAAAAAATAAATTCTCCGCCACACCCTTTACATAGCCTCTGTTGCTCATATCACTATTACCCATAATAGCAA
>DRSY01000129.1 GCA_011372335.1 Candidatus Woesearchaeota archaeon
AAGTAGAGCCATCCAGGTTCCTTTTTGACTCCCACCTTTGCAACCATTTTTTTTGCCATAGAAGGTCACCCCCTTAACTTTTTTTAGGTTTTATTTGGTTATAGAAGCGAATGATGCGTCTATTCTTAAATCTTTTGGTTTTCCCGACGAAACATTTAAAAAGCCATTAAGAAACAGCTTTGTTTTAAGAAACTATTCTTCTTATTCTTCTTTTTCAAATTTTAAGTAGTATATGATCGTCATTATTATACCTATTAATAAAGCGAGAATGTAGGAGAATAATTGGAAGAATAGTATAAGAAGAGCAAACACAAGAAAAGTTACGAATACAAGTACGTATACCCACCTGGAAGCTATGAACAAGTAGAGTCCTGTTGTTCCTCCTCTAAACTGCCTTATCTTCTCAAAAGTCGGAAGGGGTAGTAAAGAGAACACCGCAGTCAACAAGTTAATTATTATAATTGCGCGTATTAAATAATTCTCCGTCGCTATATAAATAGGTGTGAGCAATCCTACTAACAAGATGTTTGATAAGGGGCCTGCAAAAGCAATGTAGCCAATATCTTTGTGTTTGGCTCCCCCTCTAAAAACACCTGTTCTAAGTTTTTCAATAGGCTCATGCCATAAAGACCCTGTGAAGAAAAGAGGGATGTAGCCATAAGTGAATAAGGATACAATGATACTTATTAACAAGCCATTTAGCCAATACTTATACTTGGAGGAGTAGCCCATTGCTAAAGCCATGAGTTTCTGAGCAGAAAAATGAATAAAAAAAGATATGATTACAAACAAGCCTATCACAAAGAAGTTAGTGATATAATTCGTGAAAATATCAAGATAATAGCCTGCGAATTTACCAAATGTCAAAACAAAGGTGGCAACCAGGCTTGTTATGAAGAGCGCTCTTAGTTCTCTGCTTGAAAACCGGAAGTGTTTTTCAATTCGCGTAGCAAATTCGTGCATGATAATAGGGTATCAGTTTTCTCTCTTTATATAGGTTTCTTTTAATACTGTTTGTGTTTTGCCGGTCTTCATCAAATCCAATACGCCTTCTTCATGACCTGCTCCTACTACAACCAATATGTTCTGATCAGGATAATTCTCCATAAGCGTTCTTAGTTTTAACACCATTACCTTGTTCCTCTCATCAACAAGGACTTTGTAAATCCCGGGATATCTTTTTTTTAACATGTTAAGAGCTTTTTTCACTAAGTCTTTTTTAGGCACTTCTGTAAGGTTTATTCTCATTTTTTTAGAGAAAGGAAGAGAAAAGATATCAACTAGGAAATTAAATTTTTCCTTCCAACCAATCGCCTTAGAAAGCCGGGCGAGGGTTACTCTTATATCCCTGTCAATAAGAGCGATTCTTTTCTTATGAGTTCTCGCTAGCTCAACAGCTCTGAGCATATCACTCCCGGGTTTTATACCTGCAATGCTGCCAAGCTTCTGCTGAATTATACTACCTAAAAGAGCGAACAAGTAACCTTTTAGTCCCAGACGTCGGATTAAAAGAGGTGTGTAATTCGGTTTTTTATTATTAAGCAGGGCGTGTAACCTGTTATGGTCAAGCTCAACCGCGACAATATAAGGGTTTTGTTTTCTAAAAACCTCTTCAACTTCTTTAAGAGAACTCTTCGCTATATGGGATGTGCCTATAATAACAAGGTTTTTGTATTTTAACATGTTCAAGGACTAGGTATAATACTGTTTTATCTTCCTACCTTTTTTTATCTCGCCAAAAGGATTGCCGTAATGTTTAATATTCTCTCTCATAATTTTATTGGCTGGTGTTTCAAAACCTTTCTTAGTCATTTCCGCTCTTATACTTAGGTGTTCGATGTTAATTCTTGCTGGGCACGACTGAACACAAGCAGTGCATTGAGTGCAGAGAAAGAAAACTTCTTTATACTCTTGTTTCTTAGTTAAAAAAGCTTTGAATCGCGGCCCTGCGGATTCTTTTTGTAAGACCTTGTAGACAGGGCAAGTGAGATTGCACACTCCGCAGAGGTTGCAATTTCCCGCGTCTTTGTTTTTCACAACCATTCTTCTTTCCTCAGCAAGGTCTTTTACCTGTAACTTATAGCTTTGTTTGGGTTTAATATGTTGTTATAATCATATTCTTCTTTCAGCTTCATTAATTCTTTTTTTTGGGAGGGGGAGATAAAATCTTTATTCATCGAACCAAAGCCAAAGCCAATCCCTAAACACCCATTAATTCTTTTAATAAAGGACTTGAACGTTTTGATTAAGTCTTTGTCTTCTTTTAAAAAATAAGCATAGAACAAACCTATACTGATATGGCCGTGCAGCCCAACCTTGTTCTTCTCACACCATTCAATCAGGTCATAGCTTTTCTCTAAGCTCACATAAGGGTCTTGTAAGTAGTAATAACCTTTTCTTCTAAGCAGAGAATGGACGGAATCAAGAAGTTCACAAAGTCTTCTTACTTCAAGAAGGTTTCTTTTCTTTCCTTTCAGAGTAGTATAAGCAACGAGTAGGACGTAGTTGTTGCCAAAACCAAGCGCTTGACTTGTTTTCTTATCAAGAAATTCAAGGAAATAAACTTCGATATCTTTTTTTAAGACTCTGACTTTTCCTAATAGTTCTGAGAGCTCTGTGAATTTGAAGATATCAATAGAAAGCAGAGGGGGTTCTGTAATTCTGAGCTTTGCTCTTGTAATAACCCCTGAGAGGCCTTCCTTTCCAAGCACAGCTTCTTTTTTCTTTGTATAATAATGTTTCGCTGTTCCGTCAATGAATTCTATTTCCTCAAGCCAGGAGTGGATGCTTCCGAAAAACCGGCTTTCCTTAGTAGGTGTGTCCAGGGCTATCATCCCACCAATTGTTGTGGTGGGGTTAAGAGGGGTGAATGGGAAGGTCATTTTAAATTTACTGAGCACATCGTTAAGCTCTTTTATTTTAATCCCGGCTTCTACTTCCACAATCTTGTTTTTTAAATCAAGTCTTATTATTTTGTTCATTCTTTCAGATGATAGAATAAGCATGTTTTCCCCAATACAACCATCTGCAAGGCTGGTGCCGGAGCCTCTAATAATTATGGGTGTGTGGGTTTGATTAGCGTAGAGGATGACTCTTCTTACTTGGTCTGTGGTTCCAGGCCAAACAACAAGTTTGGGTTCTAGTTGGGTTTCAGAGCTACAATAACTATACGCTTCTAAATCAAGAGGATTATCAGAGACATTACTGGGTCCAACAATATTTGAAAGTTTTTTCTTCATCTTTATTCCTTTTTATTTTGGTGTTTCCTAGCTCTCTATAAGCGTCTCGCTTATCTCAACAATCTTTTTCTTGTTATTAGCATTCTCTTTAAGATGAGCATAACAATAAGGACATGACACCACTATTTTATTAGTTCCTAATTGTTTAAGCCTTTCTCTTGCTATTTTATTAGCTATGCGAGGGCCGTTCTGCTTAACTCCTCCTCCTGCGCCACAACAAAAGGTTTCTTTCTTAGTCCTGAACGGCTCTACGAGTCTGAAACCGATTTGCTTAAGAATTGCTCGTGGTTCTTTGATAATACTATTCTTTATTGCAAGAACGCAGGGGTCGTGGTAAGTGATTTCTTCGTCGTGCTCTGTGACGAGTTTATACTTATTTTTTTCGAGGATTTGTGTTATATGTTCAACTCTTATTCCATAATGTTTTTTAAAAACATCATAGCAATGAGGGCAGTTAGTTATTATTTTATTAATCCTGTGTTTCCTTAGGATTTTAAGATTTTTATTTTTAATATCTTCAAAGTCATTTTGATAACCAGCGTTTAGTAAAGGAGAACCGCAACAATTAAGTTCGTTTATAGTCTTGAAGTTTATTCCTAAGTCTGATAATAATGATTTGTAGTTGTTAAAGAAAGAGGATAAATAGTATTTAGTCATACACCCTGGATAATACAGGGTTTTTTCTTTTTTTAACTTTGAAAAAAGGTTTTTTATTTTGATTAAAAAGCTTGTCAAATTAGGATCACCCAGCCCTTTTATTTTAGCACAACTTCATTATGGAGTATAAAGACTTAATACACGCCCTTAATATATATAATTATCTAATATAAACCAACAGGATCTTCTGAACCGTGTTCGAACAGACACTCGGCCTGATGATTATAATAAAAATAATAAAAGTTATTTATGAAAAGGTTCCTTAGGGGTGTAACTAGAAATAAAGCAGTGTTTTAATAAGTATTGTTTTTAGATTAGTATATAAATGTAAATAAGTTGTGTGTGTTGTGTATTAAAAAACCCTGGAAGACCTCGAGAAAAAAAGAGGCCTTCCTGGGAAAAAGAGGTGAGTGAATAGGAGTTTGGGTTGAAATGTGTTTTTATTCTGTGTTTGTTTTTTTAGTTTTGTACTTCAAAAAGCACATTTATCCAGGACTTTCCTAAGAGTTGAGGCGAATAAAGGTGTATTAACCCATACAGCAAGGTCGTAGGAAGGGTGAACTTTGGTATCGTCTAAAAGCATAAAAGCAAGTTCTTTATTATCAACTATACAGAAGCGTCCTTTATGGTCTTTGACGTCTTTTATATCTGCGAATTTTTTGAGTTCTTTAATGATTTCTTTTGATTTGTTTGAAAGAGGTGTAAGAATCTTTACATCAACTCCTTTTCCACTGGCTTTTTTTAAGGCTTTTCCTAGGTGTTTGTGTTTTCTTATAAGCCCGTCTTCTGTTGTCATTAGAACAATTGATTTTGTTGCGTTTTTTATCATTGTGTTTAAATGATTATATATTTGTGTTCTTCCTTTTATTATTGCTGTGAGTTCAAAAGGATTAACTAAGTCTATTCCTTGGGTGTGGAGTTTTGTTAGTTCTTTTATAATACTAGAATTCTTTAGTTGATCTATGATTTTTGTTTGTTCTTGTGCTTGGAGAGCAACTCTTTTCTTCACTCTTTCAATAACTTCTTCAGGAGGCAAGGCTATGTATTTTATTGGCTTGCCAAGCTTCATGACTACGAAGCCTTTTTTTTCTAGGCTTTCAAGGATGTCGTAGCTTCTGCTTCTCGGCACATTGGCTATGTCGCTTAGTTCGCCTGCAGTACTCACCCCTCTTGATAGAAGAGCCGTCCATATCTTTACC
>DRSY01000106.1 GCA_011372335.1 Candidatus Woesearchaeota archaeon
CATTTGAGGTGGTTTTTCTTGGCAAAAAAGATAAGAGCTAAAAAAGTAGAGGCTGTGAAGAAGGAGAAGATATCAGAGTCCGGGGAACAAGGAAAAAATAAGGAGGATAATGTTCTTAATAAGGAGCTCTCCAGAGTGGCTGAGCAGATCCCTGATGAAGCAAAAAAGAAGTTGGAGCAAATCAAGGATAAACTTGAGGCTTTTAAAGACAAGCTTGTAAAGAAGTTCGAAGGTTATATCATGGGGGTCGCCTTGCTGCCTCCTGATAAAGAGGATGAGAAGAAGGAGAAGATTAATGTTCTTGTACTCGTTGATGATACTGATTCGCATAAGATGAGCAAAGACGAGCTTAAAGATAGGCTGAGCGCGATTATTGATAAGATGGCAAAAGAAGTGGATGAGAACCTGGCTCCTCACACAATCATACTAACAGAGGTATGGCAGTCTTGTTATGATGGTAAGTACGATATTCTTGAGATGATTGCTATGAGTGCTCCTGTGCATGATACAGGTATGCTTGCTGCTATTAAGATAGCAGAGATTCATAAGAACATGGTGCTTAAGAAATTCGAGAAGTACATTGTGTCTTATGTGCTTGCAGGCAGCCTTGTTCAAGGCAAAGCAACAGCTACGAGTGATATTGATGTGTTCGTGGTGATTGATGATACTGATGTTAAGAAGATGACACGGGCTGAGCTTAAGGACAAGTTAAGAGCTATTATTATCGGTATGGGGATTGATGCGGGTAAGATCACTGGTATTGAAAACAAGCTTAACATTCAAGTCTACATACTCACAGACTTCTGGGAGGGTATAAAAGAGGCTAACCCGATATTCTTCACTTTCCTAAGAGATGGTATTCCTTTCTATGATAGAGGAATCTTTATGCCTTGGAAATTACTGCTTCAGATGGGTCGTATCAAGCCAAGCCCTGAAGCTATTGAGATGTTCATGAGCACAGGAGAACAGATGCTTGAGAGGATTAAGTTTAAGATAAGGGATATTGGCATGGAGGATACTTTTTATGCGATTCTTACTCCAAGCCAGGCAGCTCTTATGATGTACGGGATTCCCCCACCAACTCCTAAGGAAACACCTGAGGTGATGACGGATATTTTTGTTAAGAAAGAGAAGCTCTTAGAAAAAGAGTATATTGACATCCTGAAAAGAAACATTGAGATTAGGAAGGAGCTTGAGCATGGTATTAAGAAAGAGCTCACAGGCAGAGAAGTTGATGAGCTTGTAAAAGACGCTGAGAAGTATCTTAAACGTTTAAACGAGTTGTTTAAGGCTATTGAGAAGAAGAAAGAAGAGGAGAGTGTTCTTCATAACTATGAGAGTATAGTAACAGTGGTCAGAGATATTCTTAGGATGGAGGGTGTGGAGAAAGTCAAGGATACAGATATGATAAGGATCTTTGAAGAGGAAGTAGTGCATAAAGGCTTAATACCTGAGAAGTATCTGAGAATGCTTAAAGAGATTGAGAAGGCAAAGAAGGATTATGATGCTAAGAAGCTTACCAAAGCAGATGTGCATAATGTTCAGAGAGATTCAAGGGAACTATTAAGATTCCTTGTGGAGTACATCCAGAGGAAACGAGGATTAGAGTTGGAAAAGACTAAGATAAGGGTTAAGCATGGTAAGAAGTTCGGGGAAGTCGTGCTTCTGGGTAAGAAGGCTTTTATAATCCATGATATTGATAACGAGGAGAAAGAGATATCAAAAGCAGATATCACCCCTGAAGGCTCATTAACAAATATCCAGCCGAGCTCTTTGGAGGAGTACGAGAAAGCCTTGACAGGTGTGGAAATGCCAGAGCGGGTCTTTATCAAGGAGCCTATCTTCGAGGATTTAAAGAAGTTGTTTGGTAGGGATGTTGAGATTCTTATTAACTACTGATTAACTCCTTTGAGCTTAACCTTTTTTTAACCAACACATTTTTTATAGGAGGTATTATTATAGAGTTTTAAGATTAACTTTTTAAATAAAGCCGGATTTCTTCACGCACAAAAAGAAAAAAAACAAATGGTTTTTTTGTTTAAGATGAAGACAGGTTACAAAGTCGGAGATGCTATGACCATCCATCCAGTCACAGTTAATGAGGATACTACTCTGAAAGAATGCGCTGAGATCATGGCAGAGAAGCATGTTGGAAGCCTTCTCATAGAAGAGAAAGGTAGGGTCGTGGGTATTGTTACAGAGCAGGACTTAGTGAGAAAAGCAATAGCTAACCTTCTTGACCCTGCTAGTACTCCTGTTAAGAAAATCATGGAAAAAGAGCTTCTCACAATAAGCCCTGATAAGGATATTTATGATGCTCTTAAGATTATGAGGGATTACAATATTAGGCATCTGCCTGTTGTTGATAAAGGTAGATTCGTGGGTTTCCTAACAATAAAGGATATTCTTAAGATTCAGCCCCAACTCTTTGACTTGATTGTTGAGAAATTTGAGCTCAGAGAAGAAGCAAGAAAACCCGTGTTCGGCGGAGAAGATACTGAAGGGGTGTGCGAGGTATGTGGTAATTACTCGGATAACCTAGAGGATGTTGATGGGCAGAAAGTCTGCCCTCAATGTAAGGATACCCTGTAAGAAAACTCGGTTTGTTTTCATAAGCTTTATAAATAATCTTCTTGTATTAATCTGAAAATGAGTGGTGATAATAGGCTTCCCAGCCACATAGCTATTATCCCTGATGGGAATAGGAGGTATGCGAAGCAGAAAGGGAAGCCTCCATGGGAAGGTCATAGGATAGGAGCAAAGGTTTTTGAGAAGCTTCTTGAGTGGTGTAAAGAAGAGGGTATTAAAGAATTATCTTTCTGGGCTGCTAGTACTGAGAACTTGATGAGAGATAAGAGAGAAGTTGATTTCTTATTAGACTTATTTGATGAGTTCTGCGGTAGGTTCCTGCAAAGCTTTGAGCAAGGAAAGATTAAGGACAAGGTGAAGATACGGTTTATCGGAGAACTTGACAAACTCCCTGAAAAGCTCAGAGAGAAGATGATGAAGATAACAGAGCTAACCAAGGATTATGATGATTACAGGCTTAACATACTTGTTAACTACGGGGGGAGATGGGAGATTACCCGTGCAGCTAGGATGATTGCAAGAAAGGTTAAGAACAACGAGTTAAGTGTTGATGATATTACTCCTGAAGTATTCCAGGAGAATCTCTCGTTACAGAGCGAGCCTGACCTAATTATTAGGACGAGCGAGCAGAGACTTAGCGGCTTACTCCCATGGCAGAGTATTTACAGTGAGCTTATCTTCTTAAAGAACAAGCACTGGCCTGAGTTCACCAAGGAGGACTTTAAGAAATGCTTGGAAGAGTATGCTAAGAGGAACAGGAGGTTCGGTAGATAATCAAAAATAACCTTAAAAATTATTCTTATTCCTTGAATTCTATTTTTTCTTGAACTCCTTCTCACTGAAAATTATTGCTTGAAACCTATAAATCTTGTTATTCAAGTCTTTCCAGCAGTTAAAACTCATACCTGCTTTCTGGCATAAGCAGTTAAGAAAGGTCTCTGGGTTAAAGTTGTTCTCAACCGCTACTTGGGGTAATAATAAGCCTGAACCAAAAGGGCCTTCTAGTATCAAGCCATCTTTTCCTATCCTTATCTTCTCTAAGTACTCGTTAGGATGGCTTACTTTGATTTCCTCTGGGAGGGTTAGTACGGATATCTCAATATCTATGCTGCTAAGCTCATCCTCTGCTAATGGCGGGAATCTGGGGTCATGGAAAGCAGCGCTTCTAGCAGCCTCAACAACAGCGGTGTTTAAGGAGTAGACCGGCATTGGAAATCCTATGCATCCTCTTAGAACACCATGTTTGTGTAGGGTTACAAACACACCTCTCTTCTCAGAAAGATGTTTTACTTTTTCCAGAGTCGGCTTTTCTCCTTTAAAATAAGTCCTTATAGAGTCCCTTGCGAGTTCTAATAAGAGCTTCTTATCAGTAGTGCTTATCTCCATCTAAACTAAGTGAATAAGAACGTGTTTTAATAGTTTTTTATTTAGCTTTTTTAAATAAGCTCAGAAAATCCTTGTTATGCTTCTTAAGCCGACTTGCAGCTGCTCTGAGCACTGTTTTTGCGTCTTTCTGACCATTAGTCTCAATTATGAACTTAGGAATGCCTATGAGGGGGTGTTCTATTCTGTAAGCCGCTGCTCTCACAGCACCATCCTTCCATAACTCTTTTTTCAGAGCATTACAAAAAGTATGGTCGGCTCCTACTAGCTCAAACACCATCCTCTTCTTGGTATGTTCATAAACTTTTAACTCCATTTTTACAACTCAGAGTAACAAAGGGTTTATAAATCTTTTTGTCAAGAAAGATTTTTATGCTCAAAAAACTTTTTTGTTTTTGTTTGTATAAAGTTATCTTTTCTTTATCCTCCAGAGACCTACCTTTATCTTCTCAATCTTTTTTTTGTGCTGAGGCATGCTCATCTTTAAAGGGAAATCATACTCCTTGTAATGCGTAATGCT
This sequence comes from Candidatus Woesearchaeota archaeon, assembly GCA_011372335.1. Lineage (GTDB taxonomy): Archaea > Nanobdellota > Nanobdellia > Woesearchaeales > SM23-78 > SM23-78. The sequence continues at coordinate 4,493 of DRSY01000106.1, forward strand.
AAAACCATTATCCTTAACCACTTCGTCTATGTACTCCTTGGTGCTTGCCTTATGAAATGAATACACTACTCTGGATATGCTCATTGCTTTTAATAAGAAACTGGTATCTGCGCCTTCTTTTTTTGTGCCAAAAGGCGGGTTCATGATCACCACATCTGCTCTTTCATCAAACAGATTAATATCCCTGACTATGAAAACAACACCTAATCTTTTTCCTGTTATTCCCTCTAAGAACTTCTTATTCTTCATTGCCAGATTCATGGCTTCTGTATCAATATCAACCAGAAAAGCTTTTCTTGCTCCTAATAATAATGCTCCTAAGCCTAGGATGCCTGTGCCTGAGCCAAGATCTGCTATTATTTTATCTTTAATATCTCCTTGCATGTAAGCGAACCATAACACCTCGCCTGCTATTTCAGGGTCTGTTGGGTGTTGTTCTAATCGTAGAGAAGGCTTTGTGAATACTTCTAGTTGTGAGAGTAGTATGCTTAGCTCTTTCTTGGTCATGAACACTAGTAAGG
>DRSY01000022.1 GCA_011372335.1 Candidatus Woesearchaeota archaeon
CTAATAGGCCTCCAACAGTTCCTTCGTGGTATAGTGAGATGCTCCCTCTTAGTTATGACTTAGCTCTTGAAATCCAGAGGTTCAGGAGGCTCATGGAAGAACACTTTAAGTACGGGACTAAGAACAAAGATGTTCTTGATTTCATTCATTCATACCTTTACGTTGATGAGTACAGTGCTAATAGCATTTATGAATATTTTAAAGAGCAGTACTTGTTTGCAGAAATCCCTCATGATAAGAAGATAGTAATAGAGCACTACTCTAATGATGGTGAGAAACGCGTAATATTTCACACCTTGTTTGGCAGAAGGGTTAATGATGTGCTTAGTAGAGCTGTTGCTTTTGCTATTTCTAAGATGACCAAACAGGATGTTGAGATTGGGGTAAGTGATAATGGTTTCTACCTCGCGTTTTCTAAGAGCATCCAGGCGGCTAGGGCTTTTAGTATGATAAAGAGAGAGGATTTAAGAAGGTTGATGAATATTGCTCTTGATAAGACAGAGGTGCTTAATCGGAGGTTCCGGCACTGTGCTGCTAGAGCTTTAATGATACTCAGGTCTTATAAGGGGTGTAAGAAGAGTGTTGGGAAGCAGCAGAGGCGTTCAAGGCTTTTGTTAAGCGCTGTTAAGAAGATAAGTTATGATTTCCCAATCCTAGAAGAAGCAAGACGGGAGGTGCTTGAGGACTTAATGGATATTAAGCATGCTGAGGAGGTGCTTGAACAAGTAGAGCAAGGCAGGATACAAGTAAAAGAGGTGTTCACAGATATTCCTAGTCCTTTTGCTTTTAACCTAGTCTTGATGGGTTACTCTGATATTATGAAGATGGAGGACAAACTTGCTTTTCTGAGGAGAATGCATAACATGGTGTTGGCTAAGATTGAGATGAAGCAGAGGAAGAGGAGTTCAAAGAGCGACTTGGAATAGGATAAGGCGTTGTGATGATTTAAGAGTTTTTTCAGAGGCTTTTTTTGTTGCTTTTTCCGGTTTTTTTACATGGTTCTTTATTATACTCATATCTCAGCCCAGAATAAGAATCCTAGAATCCCCAGGATGATTCCTGAGGTAAGGATGAATATGAGGACATTGATTATTCTCTCCCAGAACCTTACTCTTCCTTTCTCAGGCTCGCTTAGAATAATGTTTGTTACTGCTAGGAGGAACATTAAGAGGATTATGCCGAGCACAATGATTATTGTGACGCCGATGTTAAGCTTGCCTGTGGTCTTCTCAAGACCTTGGTAGAGAAAGCCTGCGAGCCATACAACTATGAATGATATGAAGCTGAAGTAAAAAGCATTGCTCAGGCTGTTCCGTATAAGAAAAGGGTTCATGACTATTAAATTGGTGTAAGGGTTATAAATAGTTTTTGATATGTTAGGAGGAGGAATGTTTAGTTAAAACTTGGTTAAATAAAATAGGTATAAGGAACGTTATTTTTAAGAAGATTCCTTGATTTACCCCTCAGGCTTTTCTTGGCTTAAACACTCTTCTCAGGTTTTTCTACAACGCCGTATGCTTTAGCAAAACCGAATATATAAGAGGATTAAGCACTTGCGTGCTTAGAAAGCCCATCCAAGGTAATGCATTCCTATGACTATTATAAATCCTATTATGCCTCCAACAGCTGTTATTATAACACTCCAAAAGTTAATAACAATATTAGCATGGAACAGGGTGTTAAAGCCTATAAGAGCAAAGATTCCTATCACACTATTAATTATGAGTATAAGCACTTTCTTTACAACCCTGAAGATTAAGAGAACTATGAGAATAACCACGACCAAGGCTAATAAGCCGTTCCAAAACAACACGTTAATAACACCCCCCAAACATGAAAATATAAAGAAATAGTTTTTTTAGGCTTTTCAAGCTTTTCCGAGGATCCTACACATAGTAGTACCGCACACAGAGCATTTTCCTTTCATCATTCGTCTACCGTTCTTTGTGATTACTTCTTTTCCATCCACCATCTCTCTCTCTTCCTTACATCTCATACATCGTGCTTTCATTTTAAAACCACCTCACAAAAAAGGATTGTATAACCATAATTTTAGGTTATGAGTATATAAATCTTTGCCTTTTCATGCGTTTTTTAGGTGGTCTTCCAATCAGAAAAATATAAAAACAAGGGGGTTCTTTTCATTTTTCTTCACAGGATTTCATAAAAACTTTTTTATAAGAACCCAAAGAGGGTTGGGGGAGGTAATAAAAAATGGTTTCTGACACATACCATGATGAGCTAGGACCAGAAATGATTGTTGAAGTATATGATCCAAGCACGAGTATGCACGGCTTTGTAGTTATTGATAACACTGCTCTGGGCCCTGGGAAAGGCGGGATTCGGATGACTCCTAGTGTGAATAAGGATGAGGTGTTCAAGCTTGCTAGAGCCATGACTTATAAGTGTAGCTTAGCAGGGCTGCCTTTTGGAGGAGCAAAATCAGGTATTATTGCTAATCCTAAGGAGATGAGCAGGGCTGAGAAAGACGCTGTTATAAAGGCTTTTGCAAGGGCTTTAAAGCCTATAAGCCCGTCCTTGTATGTTGCTGCTCCTGATATTAGCACAGCAGAGCATGAGATGAGGGTGTATGCTGAGACTAATGGTTCTATGAAGAGTTGCACTGGCAAACCAGCTGATATGGGAGGGATTCCTCATGAGCTTGGTAGCACTGGTTTTGGTGTTTTTCACGCAGCACTTGTAGCAGTAAAGCATCTAGGATTGGATGTTAGGAAGTTGAGCTTTGCTGTTGAGGGTTTTGGTAATGTCGGCTGGTTTGCTGCTAAGCATCTCTCAGAAGCCGGTGCAAGGCTTATAGCTGTTAGTGATAGCAGAGGAGTGATGTATAATCCTAGGGGTATTGATTTTGAGAAGCTTGCACGGGTTAAGAAGGAGCAGGGAACAGTGACTGGGTATGATGATGGGGAAGTGTTAGAGGGAAAGAGGATTATAGAAGTAGATGCTGATATCCTAGTTACAGCAGCTATTCCAGACCTCGTCACAGAGGATAATAAGAACTTAGTTAAGGCTAGAATCATAGTTGAGGGCTCTAACATACCTATGACGCCCGGGGTTGAGGAGTACTTGCATAAAAAAGGCGTTCTTGTAGTGCCTGATTTTGTGGCTAACGCTGGTGGTGTTATTAGTAGTTATGTGGAGTATATAGGAGGCACGCCTAAGGATATGTTTAGGATGGTTGAGGAGAAGATTGTGAAGAATACTTCTGAAGTGCTTGAGAAGGCTAAACAAGCCGGGGTTAAGCCTAGGGATGCTGCTATGAATATTGCTGTTGAGAGGATTAAGAAAGCTATGAAGCAGAGAAGTGAGCGGGTTGTTAAAGGGGGGAGTGAAAGAAAAAAATGAAAAATGAGGATTAATAAACTCTTATTCGGGCCTGCAGGTGTGCCTGTTGGTTCTCCTTCTAGGAGTACATTAGGAGCGATTCCTTATGTTAAGAAGCTTGGTCTGGGTTGTATGGAGCTTGAGTTTGTGCGTGGTGTGAGGCTGAGTTCTGAGCTTGCTAAGCAGATTGGAAGATTAGCAGATGAGAATAACATAGTACTTACTGCTCATGGTCCTTATTATATTAATCTTAACTCTCAGGATAAGGCTAAATTGGAAGCTAGTATTAAGCGGGTTCTTGATACTGCAAGGATTGCTAGCATAGCAGGGGGTTATAGCATAACATTCCATGCTGCTTATTATATGGCTATGCCTAAGGAGAAGGTTTATGAGATTGTTAAGACTCATCTTAGGAGTATTATACGCTTACTTGCTAATGAAGGGGTTAAGATCTGGGTTCGGCCTGAAACAACAGGCAAGCAGTCCCAGTTCGGTGATGTTGATGAACTCGTTAAGCTGAGCACAGAGCTGGATATGGTTCTGCCTTGCGTGGATTTTGCTCACCTGCATGCTCGGAGTAGGGGGAGGATTAATAATTATTCTGAGTTCTGCGAGGTTCTTAATAAGATAGAGAGGGGTCTTGGTAGGGAGGGTTTGAATAATATGCATATCCATATGTCTGGGATTGAGTACACTGAGAAAGGAGAGCGGAATCATGTGGTTCTTAAGGAGTGTGATATGAATTATAAGGATTTGATGAAGGCTTTGAAGGATTATAAGTGTAAAGGGGTTTTGATTAGTGAGAGCCCTAATCTTGAGGAAGACGCTCTTCTTATGAAGAATTCTTATGAGAAGTTATGATATAAGCGGAATATAAGCATGGCAGGGTTATTTTTGGTGTTCAGAACGATTTTAAGCCGATTTTTTTTGTGCTTCTTATTCTTGTTTCTTGCTGTTTTTTATTTTATTTTTATTTCTTACCGCAATAGAATATTTTTTCTATGGCTACATCTGCTGGAGCAACCCCATTCCTATCAATGGGTTTGTCCAGCTTTTTTTGAACCTCTTCTTCTGAGGACTTCTTGGCGTGTTCTTGTTTTTTGTAGTGCTTGGCTGACTCCTCTTTTTCCCTGTATAAATCATGGATGTTGTCTTTGAGTACTGTGAGTTTCTTATCAAATACTGCTTGGTTCATTTCTATCATGCTGATAGATTTGATTAGCTCATTAAGTTTTTCTGTGACTTTTATCAGCTGATCTGCTATTGCGCTTATTCTTTGGTTTGTGTTCTCTTTGAACACCCATAGTCTTTGCATCTTGTTTATTATCTCATTGAATTGTGCTCTGGTTAATTGGACGTGTTCTATCTCTGCTTTTAATTCTTCTGTGTTTGTTCCGTAGATTTCTCCTGCTTGTGCTATTGCTTCTTGTGAGCTCTGTGCGAACCCGTATTTGCGTAGTTCTCTTGAGAGGTTGTTCAGCCTTATTGTTTGTTCTACACTATCCATTTTTTTTATTTTCTCATCTCGTTGCAAGCAAAGATTGGAATAATAACAATATTAGTAGCCCAAAACGTATTCTAGTTGTGCTTATATTTAAAGTTTTCGTTTTTTGTTTCTTAACACTTAAAAAAACAAACAAC
>DRSY01000083.1 GCA_011372335.1 Candidatus Woesearchaeota archaeon
ACACAGGGCCTCTATACCCGAACTTGAATAAGTAAGGTACAAGGCCTGAGTGGTCCAGATGAGCGTGGCTTACAATAACAGCGTCAAGTTCTTTTATCTTGAATTCAGGAGCTTCGAGATAAGGGTATGCTTCTTCTTCGTTAGCAACGTCTATGCCACAGTCAAGCAGCACTCTTGACTCAGGTGTTTGAAGGAAGTAGCAGCTTCTCCCAACCTGTCTTGCTCCGCCTAGAAAGCTAAGCCTTATCCACTCCTCTTTTTTCTCTCTTCTCAGCCACCCATTATAAATTCTCTGACCTGTTTTGTGCAGGAACTTCCTCCTATAATCATTATTCTGGTAAAGAACAGCGCGGATGTTCTCTATTAACTGGCTTCTAATAGCAGGTGTTCTTCTTATCTGAGGCACCCATAATGTCTGCTTTTTTATCTTCTGTAAGTTCTCGCCTTGCTTGCCAATAGCAAGCCCGGGTTTCTGCACTTCAATAATAACTATGCTTCGCTGGGGGTCAAATATGATCTGTTCAATACCTGCTTCTTCTGTTATTATATTCTTAATAATCTTCTCAGCTTTTTCCTGCTCCATACAAATACCAGGGTCTGGTCTGAGCTCTATCCTTTTCTTTATCATATTAACTACTTCTTTAACAATACCTTTATCGTCTAAGAAGAAGTCTTTGTTCTTAGTGTATAGCACAATATTTGCTCCTTCAAATACCGCGTCGTTTATCTTCCCTTTTGGGAGGTGTTTAAGAATCTCGTTTATAATCTCAGACATAATCTATAACCTCCAACAGACACATCTTATTTATTAGTATCCAAAAACCTTAATCTTTAAAACCAATCTTTTTAAAAGAATATTTTTTTGTCTTGGCTTACCTGAATTTACTTATTCAGCTTATTCAGCACGAGTCTTCACTTTCTTATAAGCAACCCTTCTGACTCCGCTCTTATTAATCACATACACATCAATACCTTCCCCACTAGCAGAGTCTCTTTGCATCGCAGCATTAACCGCTTTAATAGCAAGCTCAACTCCTTCTGACTCTGATAGGTCTGGCTTATAATTTGCTTCAAGCACACCGTACGCAATCACACTACCACTGCCGCTAGCTACGAAGTCATCAATCTCAGTTATGCTACCATCAGCGTACAAGTCGTATAGTCTAAGCTCCTTGTCAAAGCCCCCAAGCAGGAAATGAGTTATTCCTGGTATCATGCTGAGCTTCCTCACATTACTATAAATAATATTTGTTAAGAGGTTAGCAGCTTCTTTTACAGTAGGCTCCCTTCCCACTCTTATGCTCTTCAGCTTTAACTCTGCTTTAATCAATTTTACTAATAGCTGAATATCACTCACAACCCCTGCTGTTGTAAGAGCCATCCTATCATTGATAGGAAGGATCTTCTCAACTTTTTTATGAGCAATAAAGTTACCCGCTGTTGCTCTCTTATCAGCTGCTAGCACGACGCAGTCCTTGCACACCAAGCCTATTGTTGTTGTTCCGGTATTCAAAACCTCGTTTTCCTTCATAGCAATACACCACCTTATCCTATGCTTTCTTTTATCTTTATTAAGCACAAACGAATCATTACTTACTCTTGTATCACGCTCTTTATTCTCTTAGAACAATCCCTTCAGACCTACACAGAAGCCTTGTCTTATTTAAAAAGTTTGCTATTTTTCACTCCCCCAAGGTTTTTATTAATTATTAAACTGTTTTATTAAATGTTCTTTTTTTATGGGACTGGTTGTACTGTGACGAACACTCGTCCACTAATATTATGTGAAGGAGGATTAGGAACCCCTGCTCTTTCAAACCTGACGAGGATAATCGCTTCTTTCTTATCTCCTATAAGATAAACATTGTTAAGATTAATCCACACCTCTCTGGTTTCACCTGCAGGAATAGTGAAAGGCAGGGTGTTAGGAGAGCCAGGGTTAACCCCTACAGCATCACCTCCTACTCCTATTATGTTTATATCCTTGCCAAAGTTGTTTCTGAACACTATATCTGCTCTTGTAATACTTGACTCGTCACTCACAATCCTGTACTCCACGCATTCCAGCTGAGTTCCGAAGTCACACTGGTTAGGCAGGAGATTACTCGGGTTTAAGAAGCCGAAGTACAACAGAGCCCCTACTGCAATCAGAGCAGCAAGCATAGCCCAGCCGTACGTTACAAGGTATTCAAAAGCAGCCTGGGCTTTTCTTTTTTTATATGTCATAGTGAATCCAAAGCATAATTTATATTAACAGAAAAATTATGAAAAAATAAAAAAATTTGTTCTTATGGCTGCAGGGTTGTGTAAACCTCTGCTGTTAAAGGCTTAGTATAAGTTTTTCCTTGAGGTATGTATGTTATGTCCGCACCAAACTTCATCTTAGCTCCTACAGGTGGGAACAAGGTATTATCAAAGGCACAGTTAATTTCAACTGCGTCACCTGCTTTATAAGGACCACTTCCACCAACAACAGTAATTCCTCCTGTTGAGGTGTTTAACTCTTCCTGCGCCCACCAGCACTTCGTTACAGTAACAGAGTCAATTGTTTCTCCCACATTATTTGTGAACTTTATCCTTAATGTGCCATCTGAATTCGTAACCTGGTACTCGTCACATGTGAATTCTGGTCCTATATTACACCTCTCAGGCAGGAACCTGCCCGGGCTTAGTATTCCAAAATAAGCAAGGGCTCCTATCATTATCAGTATCACCAGGAATGCCCAGCCATAGGTTGTTAGGAACTCCAGTGCTGCTTGTCCTCTTCTCATCTGATCACCTCTTTAAAACGTTTTTATGTTATTCTTAATGAAACATCGTGCTTAAATCCTTCTTATCTTCTTCTTAGGTATCTTTTTTTATAAATTTTTTGTTTTTTTACCTTGTTCTCTCTTACTTTTTATTGGTATTCACCTTTTTTTATCTTATCTTGTCTTATATTATTATTCCTTTCATTAGTGATTCTAGGATTACTGAGAATATGAAGTACATTATTATAGAGCCTGCTAGGAATAAGGGGATGTACTTTAATCCTCCTTTCACATCTCCTTTCTCTATTGTGCTAATAATCATTGATGAGAACACAGCTATTATGCTTATAGCTGCTATTGAGAATAACTGGAAGTGGTAAGGATCAATGTTTGCCACTGAGAATGTGAACATGGTTGTTTTGGCTGCTTGTAAACTCGTACTTATCCTAGCACCGAACTTTAGGAGGATGCCAAGGAGTTGTTTTGAAAGAGCGAACAATGCTGGCATTATCACGATTACTATGACTGCCATGAATATCATGTATGTGAGTGTTGCTGCTGTCATCTCTGCTTTTAATGCTTTGGTCTTCTTAAGGTCTGATACTAGGTTATCAATTACTCCTGTGATCCTGCCTCCGCTGATTATCTCTCCTTTGATTAGGTCTATGCTTCTTCTTAGTATTGGTGAGTCATACTTATCAGAGAATTCTTGTAGTGCTTCGCCCACATCACTGCCTGTTGCTACTCTCTTACTCACAATGCCTATCTCTTTGGCTAGGATTCCGAATTCCGGCTTTATAGCAGCCCAGAGTGATTTCTCAAAGTTCATGCCTCCTTTAAGGTTGGTGGAGACCAGGGCGAGGTATTCTGGGAGCATGTCTTCTACTAGTTTGGTCCTCTTATAGATTCTTATGTTGAGGTAGAAGTATATTGATATTATTATGATGATTGTTAGTGTTACTTGGATTAGGAACCAGCTCAGGAATGTTATTATGAAGAATGTGATGACGGATTTGCCTTTTATCACTGGGTAAATCCCTGGTACGTATATGAAGTAAGTGATGATTGCTGTAGCCCAGAATAATGCTCCGAAGAATTTATAAGGCACTTCGTCTATGCCTGCTTTTGCTAAGTACTTGCTCAGCCCGGGTCTTATCTTCTTAGGTACGAATGCTTTCCCGAATTCTTCTAGGTATAATAAACTCATTTTTTTCTTCTCGGACTCCTTTATTACTTTTAATTACTCTTATTTCTTCTCTGGCTATGCTTAAATATTTACATTAGGCCTTATGCTTTTGAACATGCTCAGGAATACTAGTTCTATGAGTAAGAGGAAAAAAGCGAATACAAAGAAGGTTGAGGGTCCTATGCTTAATGAGACTAAGCCTGCTATTACTATGAACATGGTTATGCCAAGGCTCGGCACAACTACTGCGAGGAGCATGTAGAACAGGGTTAAGCTGTTAAGTTTTTTCCCGTACCGCTGGATTTCTACTAGTTGCTCGTGTGCTATTTCTCCGAGCACAGCTTCCAGGTTCTGGGTGACGTCTATACCGATTTTGAGGGCGTTGCTTATCTGAAAGAGTATTCTCTTCATCTTCTTAGAGGGGCACTCGTCTGTTGCTATGTCAAGTGCTTTTTCCAGAGGAGTGCCGAGTTCTATGTTCTTCACTATTTCTCTGAAATAAGTATTAGCTACTCCGTAACTCTTACTCGCATCTGTTAATGAGTTGATTAATGGCTTTCCTGAGTTCAGCTTTATAAGGAGGAATCTTCCTGCGAATAATACGTCCCTGTCAATGCTTTTGGCTTTTTTCCTGATCTTCACATCAACTGTTTTGTACAGGGTGAGATAGGCTAAGACAAAGAAGATAATGGCGGTGAGAGGCACATAGATTATTGGCATATTACTCTTATCTACAAAAAAGAAAGCAAGCACCCCCATTCCTAGTCCTAGGATAACAGAGTTTCTAAAGGTTTCTGCAAGGAATTCTTTTGGGGTTTTATTAATCCCTGCTATTCTTAATTTCTTCTTGAGGATTAGCTTACTTGCCTGTTTCATTGTATTTATAATAATTAAAGAGTCCTTCTCTTAAGGATTTTTCTAGGGGGGATGCGGAGAAGCACGCATTCTTTGATTCATGCTTCTTCTATTCTTTCTCCTTGTTTTGACCTTTTTTTTTAAGAGCGCTGTGGCTTTTCTTTTTAGTTGAGCGTGAG
>DRSY01000030.1 GCA_011372335.1 Candidatus Woesearchaeota archaeon
GCCTTTTAAGAGCGTTGAGCTTATCCTTATTCCCTATCTTTGCGTTCTTGACAGCATTCCCGAGTATTTGTGTTGACTCATCCATTGTCATTTTATTCACAGGGTAGGGTATGCCGTCCTTGCCTCCGTGTGCAAAGCTGTACTTAACAGGGTCTTCCCAGCTGGGAGGAGTGCTGTATATTAGTTCTGAGATTAAGGCGAGTGCTCTGATTATTCTAGGTCCTATTCCTTTTATTGCTACGAGTTCTTCATAGTTCTTTGGTTGGTATTCAAACGCGCGTTTCAAGGTTTGTAAATTAATTTTGTTCATGTTTGTTATTAGATGAGTTCTAGGCATGTTTAGAATAATGTTTCTCTTACCTGAGAATTCTATGAGGGTCTTCTGAATGGGTTTTTTGAAGTAGTTCAAAAGATTTCTTTCTTTTACCAGGTCAACAGATATCTTTCTTGCTTCTCTGCTTTGCTTTGCAGTCATGTTAAGAGTGTTTTTTGTTTTTTTATCACAGCAAATAGCTTGTTGTGGTTCTTCTACAAAGCTTTTCATATTAGTGCTTAACCAGTGGTATCGTCTTGCATATGAATATTCTGGGTTCATCCCTTGCTGTATAACAGCCCATTTCCCTTTCTCGGTTAATATGAATACGTGGTGGTAGAGGTGGTAATCATCCTGTATTAATGAGTTATCAATTTTTGCACTCATCTTTGATGAATAAATAAGCTTTTTTGTTTTTCTAGTGGAGATTGAGAAGTCTTCTGCGATTTTCTCTATTTGCGTAGGTGTTTTTCTAGAAGCACTGCCTTTTCCTCCTGCTATTTTGATCCCGAAGTTTTCTTGGTTCAGAGCTTCTTTCAGAGCACCGCATGTTGTTGTTGTGGTGCCAGATGAGTGCCAGTCAAATCCTAGGACGCATGAGAATGCTTGGAACCAGTAAGGATTAGCAATTCTTTTTAAGAATTCATCTTGGGTGTATTCTAGTAGCAGAGCATCTGTGATTGCGCGTGCAAGTTTAACCATTCTTTTGAATAGCCAGCGAGGGGCTTTTCCTGTATGTAATGGAAGATTAGTATAGCCTGTTCTCTGCATAGAGTGCTCTAAGGAGAATCAAGTTTAAATGCGTTACGTATGAGTGTCCAGTGCTCTCTTTTGGTTTAGTAAACTTCAGCTCTGCTTCTCTAAGTAGGCCTTTAGTCCTCGTATTCATAACCTTTTTAAACTTCTTCTCTGTTCTTGTGTGATGAGAAGAAGGAATTAAGGAGGGATCCTATTGGTTTTAGATAGACTCTCAGACTCTTTGAAAAATACTTTGAAAAAGATTACGCGTGCTAGTTTTGTAGATGAAAAACTGGTTAACGAATTAGTTAAGGATATCCAGCGGGCTTTCCTACAAGGGGATGTTAATGTAAAGCTGGTGTTTGAGATTACTAAGAAGATTAAGGAGAGAGCGCTTAAGGAGGAGCCGCCTAGTGGTGTTACTAAGAAAGAGTTTCTTATTCGGATCGTGTATGATGAACTTGTTAACTTCTTAGGGGGGCGTGGTGCAAAGATAGTGGTTAAGGGTAAGCCTTTTAAGATTATGCTTGTTGGTCTGTTTGGTAGTGGTAAGACTACTAGTGCAGCTAAGCTGGCTGGTTTTTATAAGAAGCGAGGATTAAAGGTTGCTCTTGTGCAAACAGATACTTGGAGGCCTGCGGCTTACGAACAGTTAGAAACCCTTGCTAAGAAAGTTAAAGTGGATTTTTATGGTGTTAGAGGGGAGAAGGATGCTGTTAGGATTTACAGGAATTTCGAGGATGAGTACAAGAAGTATGATATGATTATTATTGATACGGCAGGGAGGGATGCTCTTAGTAAGGAGCTTATCGAGGAGCTTAATAGTATCTATGGTGTTGTGAAGCCGGATGAGAACCTGCTTGTTATCAGTGCTGATATTGGTCAAGCTGCTGAGAAGCAGGCAGAGAAGTTTCATGAGACGTGTAAGGTCACAGGTGTTTTTATAACCAAGCTTGAAGGTACTGCAAAGGGGGGTGGAGCTCTTATTGCTTGTGCTGTGACTGGTGCTCCTGTTAAGTTTATTGGTGTAGGGGAGAAGATACCTGATATTGAGGAGTTCAGACCAGAGGGCTTTGTGGGTAGGCTGTTGGGTATGGGTGATTTACAGGCTTTGCTTGAGAAGGCAGAAGAAGCTATTTCTAGGGAGGAAGCTGAGGATCTTGGAAGGAAGTTTTTGAAAGGCGAGTTTAATCTTATTGATTTATATGAACAGATGCGTGCTTTGAAAAAGATGGGTCCTTTGAAGAAAGTGATGGAGATGGTTCCGGGGCTTAGCCAATTAAAGCTGCCTAAGGAGGCTTTGCAGGTTCAGGAGAAGAAATTGGAGGTTTGGCGTTACATAATGGATAGTATGACTAAGGAGGAGCTTGAGGATCCTGAGATTATTAGTAGTAGCAGGATTGAGAGGATTGCTAAGGGGAGTGGCACTAGTGCTCAGGAGGTGAGAGGTCTTCTTAAGCAGTATAGGCAGAGCAAGAAACTGGTTAAGCTTATGAAGGGTGCTGGTTCGGAGAGGGGAGTGCAGAAAGCTCTTCAGAGATTGCAGAAGGGAGGCAATCTTAAATTTAGGATTTGAGCTTTTTATTATTCTTCTTAACTTTTCTTTAACTCTTTTTAGTTTTGAGGTTTGTTTTGGTTTTCTATTTATTTTTTTTTGCTTTTTATGTTTCTTTGGCGACCTCTAGAAAAGTGAGGAAAGAAGGAAGGAGGGGGTGTAACCCAGAGCGGGTTTTTTTTACGATTAGGGTTAAAGGGTGGGTGAGGTGATCTTAAGAACTTAGTTGTTGTTTCCCGCTCTGTGTTACGTAAATGTGAAGGTAGTAAGCACGAGCTTGTTGTGACCCCCCAAACCACTTATGTTACCATCATAAGGTAGTAATAATATTTAAATGTTTCGGTTTTAAGAATTATTTACAATATAGAAACATATGATTGTGGTGAAGAATAAAAAAAAGCATAAGGAACAAGCGTTGAGATAAGGGTTGCTAAAACACTAATTAATCAGCTTCTTAATATTCTCTACAAATATAGGAAAATCATTTATCTTAATACACGCCCCAGCAGCATGGTCATGGCCCCCGCCATAACCATTTAATCCTTCTAAAGCTTTATTAATAATAACCGGGAGTTTAAGCTTATTTGATCTCAAAGAACACTTATACTCACCATTATACTCCCAGGCCACAAGGATTATCTTATCCGGGTGCTTGTATATTAACTCGTTACTAATCTCAGCAGAAAAGGAATAATCAGGGTTCTTATAAACGAATAATATCAGCTTATCCTCTGGCTTTATTTTTACTTGTCTTATAAGCTCATTATACGACTCAATTAGCTTCTTATATTTCTTGTAAATAAACCTGCCTCCCGATGTCTTCTGCTCAAGAATCTCATACGGATCTTTTATCCGAGTAAAAACCTTTATTGACTTAATCACATCAGATGCCTTGCCTTTCAGGTTAAAAGAGATTATTCTTATTAGTTCTCCTAACTTTGAGTTATGAAGAGCAATCTCTGGTTCTTTCACATCCCTTGATAAAAGGTCAGGGTATTCCTTGAAGAATTCATCCATTACTTCTTGCTCTGGAAAGAACCAGTCACCAACCATTCCTACCATTGCTATCCAAATATTTTCTCTTAAGGCTTTATAAATCCAGTAGGATGTTGGTCTATTATCATCAGGTTCTGAAATTCTTGGATTATAATATTTTACTCCATGCCTCTTAATAACAGGATGATGATCCACCCACACAACAGTCGTCTTTATCTTATTAATCAACTCCTGCTCGACAATAGGCACATCAACAATAAACACGACATCAGGAGCGTAATCATTAATTTTCTGGGCTGTTTCTAAGCCTAGTTTAGGAGCGTTCTTAACAGGTATGCCTTTACCTTCTCTTATGTGTTTGTAAATAAGCAAGAAGCTTGCTAATCCATCAGGATCATCATCAAAGAGAATAACAGGTCTTGACACAGAGTCAAATATTTGTCTTAGTTCTTTTAACTGGTCTTCTGAAATCCCCATGTTCTGTGCTCCTTAATTTGGAATTGCCGCGAATTCCTCTATTAACCCAGGTGAGTTATTATCATAATTATTATCATAATTATTTATTTTTTATTTTTTTATCAAAGCCTGTGTCTCCGCAGAGTATCCTTCCAGACATCAAATATAACCGCGTCTTTGTGAAACGGTTTTTTAAGAAGGATCTTAAATATCTTCTTAACAATAATAGCTGCTGCCATGTGTACAGCTGGATTAATAATGCCTGCTTGGTCTATTGGCTCCATTTTTTCCACATGCTTCTTGATCTTCTCGAAGCTGGTGGTCTTATCATAGGTTACAACCAAACCTTGGCTTCCTGAATCAACCGCAATTATTCCTATCATCTTCTTCTTTTTCACATAGTCATAGATTAGTTTGCTTGTTTCAAGGTTGCCTGTGGCATCAATAACAGCATCAGATTCTATAAGAAAGATATTGTTCTCAGTAAGGTCTTCGTGGAACGTTTTTACTTTTACTTTGGGATTGATTTGTTCTAAGCGTTTTTTAGCTTGCTTTGCTTTGAACTTGGTATTGTCTTCTTCCAGGTAAAGGGATTGCGCTGATAGGTCTTTTGTAAAGCACCTTCCTTTATCTATAAGCCTTAGATTTATTCCTGCTCTGGCAAGCATTACAGCTACTGTAGAGCCAATATTACCTAGGCCTACGATAGTAACGGTCTTGGTCGCGAGTGTTTTTTGTCCTTTTTCTCCGATTTCTTTGAATTTGGCTAGTTGTGTATATCTCATATACCTGTCACCTCTGGCTTGTTTTTATGATAAGAAGAAAAAGAGAGGGGATAGAACGGATATTTATATTTAACC
>DRSY01000124.1 GCA_011372335.1 Candidatus Woesearchaeota archaeon
ATAAGCATCTCTGTATCAGCATAAACACCCCACAGGTTTCCAGGGGTCTTCTCTGCTTCACCATATTCTTCACTTAGAACAGTAATCTGGGAGTCACCCTTAATATTATTAACATATCCTCTTATTGTTTTCTCAACATGCTCTTTTGGGTTACCAATAATCTCAAAAGAGACGTATACTAGGATTGCGCCTTGCTTTATCCTTTTCTGAATCTCCTTTTCATCCATAATAATTCTGAATTCAGAGATGTATTTAAATTTATCGCCTCTTAGAAAGAGTTAAGCCGACGATTATAATGGTTAGGACAAGGCTTAATAAGTAGGGAAGATACCTAATAATTTTCATATTATTTGACTCGTAAACAATCCTTCCAGTAAGAGGCATAAGAGAATAATTTATACTTCTGCCTGGCTCTTCGAGACCCCCTCCTTTAAATCCAGCTCCTTCTTCAACCATGCCTGTGCTTTTTTCTAATAATAATTCCTCTTCTAAACCCGGTTCATCTTTTCTGTGCGCTTCTTTTCCCCCTTCTAGTTTAACTAACAAGGTTTTTGTATCAACAATCTTCTCGTCTTTTCTTAGCTCTAGAACAAACAAGTTAAGGCCAGGATCAGGTTCTACTACGAATTTAATCTTAGAACTACTATTAATCTCTCTCCTTTGCTTTTCATTCCTACTCATAAGAACCACGTGATAGCTACCAACCCTATTCACATTGATATTTGCGTAAAGACTAATATTCTCTTTAAAATTCCTGCTTCTTGTATAAAAAGAAATTATTCTTCCACTCCACCCGCCTACTTCTTGCTTACAAACTCCCTCCTTATTACCTCTAATACTTATATTTGTTCCAGCTCTCTTACCAAGCCCCTCAACAACAAGGTAATAGTAACCATCCTGGAATTCCTGTTCACAATCCTGTTTTAACATAACCCTTACAGTGAAGTTATAATCAGCATTCTTTTTGTTCAGATAAAACCTTAACTCTTCAGACACCACCCTATTATCATCTCGTACATACACCTTAATCATACTTCTAGTAGTATCTCCTTTGTGAATGCTAAGCTTCACTTTGAAATCATCACCCCACCTAAGAAACCCCGTGCTTGGAAGATAAACATGATCAATACTAATACTTGACTCAGAAGACTTCTCTTTTTCTATACCTGGTTTTTCCTTTTTTATAACAATCATTTTCTCATTCTCCACATGTGTGTTCTTGTTATTACACCCAACAAAGACAAGCCTGTTCTTAACAATGAAGACCCTGTCCTTCTCATTAATCATCGGGGTATATGTTTTCTGATTTGTATTGGTAGTGTTGTACCTCTTCTTTACCTCTTCACCGAACAAGTCTTCAACCCAGTACTCGATTATGAATGGAAAGCTCTTATTACTGATTATGTTTTTAATCTTAACCTTCTCATTATCATAATAAACCTCTTTGTCAGTGCTGAGATTAAGCTTAATAAAACAAGGGATCCGCGCAGGATTAATAACAACGAAATCCCTACAAGTACTAATAGAAGTGTTAAGAATAAACCCGCACAGAGTATAATTACCTGTGTCCGCTGTTTCTTTGAAGAACAAGCTCCCTGTATTAGCTGATGAATAATAATTGATTGTCTTGTTAAAATAGTCTTCTTTGACTAAAGAATTATTCTTAGTCACATTATACTTTACTCTTACAAAAACAGAGTCTTTTACTCCAGGCACATGATTTAAATTAGTTATCTTGAATAATGAATCATAAACTACTCCTAGGATAAGAGGGCGTGGCATAATAATTTCTAATCTCAGGCGTGCTACTCTTGACTTATTCTTTTCCTCCTCACTCACACCTCCTACTGTAGTATTAACAGTATTAGTAGCGTTAGTGTTGTTTATTGTTTTATTTGTTATATCCTTCATTATCATACAATTCTCTTTTCCAGGGCTACCGCCTGGTTCACAGGACTCCTTCCAGGAGCCATTAACAAGTTCTAATGAGTAGCCGTTATTGTTCGCAAGGCTCCCATTGTACTCCATGAAATCAACAAGGGTGTTGTTATGCGTGTTGTTGTAGTAAAGAAATACTTTATCCGCGTCATTATTAAGATTATTTCCAATACTCGCGCCAACAGAATAAACACTGCAATTAATATTTGTATAGTTAAAACCTTCCTCTACAATAAGACTGAAGTTTCCTGGTACAAACTTAATTAATTCAAGAGAGTCGTTGCTTGTAAGGTCTCCGAGAATATAACCGGACAAGTTGTCTGTCCCGAATATCTCAACAAACTCTTTATTATTATCCGAGCCTAAAGGATCATACATTACTTCATTAATACGCAGTCCTTGCACAGGCAGTGTTTGAATTATTAACTGTGTTAAAAGAATTAAGAGTGCTAGGACTAATACTGGAAAACAAGAGGGTTTGCTCATCAACTTCTGCTTTTCAACCAAGGATTTATATACTCTTCATACAGAAAACCGAATAACACAAAGGTTGCTCCGTAAAATATTCGGCATTTTGATGGTGGCTTTTTGAATGGTATTATATCTCTTTAAGGGTGATGCTCACAAGAACACCCCAGCAATCTTTTCATCACACTCCGGGCACTTGCCCTGCACTAGCTTATTATCAACAAGACCAAACACACCTCTTCTAATAACAACTGCTCCGCACCTTGGACAAAGAGTATTACTCTCACCTCCGATATTTCCCAGATAAACATAATCAAGGTACTTCTCAGCAATCCCCTTTGCTTTTTCAAGGCTTTCCAGTGGTGTAGGCTCACCTTCTGTCATAACATAATCAGGATGAAACCTTGAGAAATGCAGAGGAACATCTCTGCCAAGCTCCTTAGCAATCCACTTACACATTTCCTCTATCTTATCAAAATCATCATTCAAGCCAGGCACCACTAGATTAGTGAGTTCAAGCCAAACACCTTCTTCCTTAAGGATTCTCAAGCTTCTCAGCACAGGCTCCAAGGTGCCTTTACACACCTCCTTATAGAACTCGTTAGTGAACGCTTTGAGATCAATATTGGCCCCGTCCAATACTTTGCATAGCTCTCTAAGAGGCTTCTCATTAATATAACCATTACTCACAATAGTATTCTTAATATTCTGCTCTGTTGCAAGCCTCGCAATATCAAGCATATACTCGTAAAAAATAGTAGGCTCAGTATAAGTATAACTTATAATCCCACAATTCTTCTCCTTACACAACTCAACAACCTTCTCTGGTCTTACCTCAGCGTAGTGCTTTTCAATATTATTCGCATCCGCTCTGCTTATCTGCCAGTTCTGGCAAAAACCACAGAAGAAATTACACCCAATAGTAGCGATACTAAAAGCTTTTGCTCCTGGCATGAAATGATATAAAGGTTTCTTCTCAATAGGATCAGTATGCATAGCGCAAGGCCTATTATATACCAGGGAAAAGAGTTTTCCTTTAATGTTCTGCCTTACACCACACAAACCTCTCTCGCCTGGTTTAATTATGCAGAACCTAGGGCAGAGTTCGCACTTAGTAATATTCCTATCTAATTTTTTATAATACAAAGCTTCTTTCATAAAAAGGAGTGAATGATGCACGCTTTTAATGTTTTTTTATAAAACAAAGCAGAGAAGGTTAAACTAAAAGAAAAAAAATAAAAAAGGAAGAAAATAAAAATGAACATTCATTTAGAAATTATGATGTTAATAGAAAATCAGTATTTAGAATAGCAAGATTTAAATAATCCTGATTGTATTTAAGAGGGTATAATAAAAAGAGGTGGGGTATGGGCTTAATTGATCTTAGGAAAAAAAAGGAGGACTCTCCTCTTTCTAAAATTTCTGAACAATCCACAACACCCCCTACGGGAGGAGTAGTAGATTTTGATAAACTCGCCTTAGAGGTGCCGCCCCCTCCAGCAGAACTTAAAAAACCAGAAAGTCAGCCTCCTATTCCAACACAAGAATTAAAAGAAGAACCACCAAAGCATCCTGAAGAAGAATTACCAGCCCAAGACGCCCCCACAGCGCCTGAACAACCCCAAGGACTAAGAACACAAACACCGCTACCCACACCCAAACCAGTATTTGAACTTCCTGATTTCAACGAACAGGAACTCCGGGAACTAGAGGAGCTGCGCCACATACAACAACAAGAGAAAACAGAAAAGAAACCTGAAGCAAAACCAACACCTAAACCCGCGCTAAGACCAATATCAAAGCCGAAACCAATAAAGCCCACACCCATAGTTAAGCCTATAGAAATACCTAAGCCCGTAACTCCAGAGATAAAAGAGAAATTCATTAGTATAGGAACCTATTTCAGTATAAAAGAGAACCTTGATAATATCAGAACCCTTACAAATAAGATAGGAAGAATAATAGACCGACATGAAGCCACGAGCAAAGAAGGAGAAGCCAAGTACCGGGCTTTAATTAAAGATCTTGACTGCATACAAGAACAGTTAATGCTTATTGATAATAAACTCTTTGAAAAAACAGAACCCTATAATTCGAAGTCTAAGAGGTGAAGAAATGATAAACCAAGCAAACCCTGTGTTTGTTAAGATTGACAAGTACAAAGAAATACTGGACATAGTGAATGTTATTAATAAGAAGGTGATCTCTGTTAAACAACTCATTTCAGAATTAGAAATGTTAAGGGATAAAGAAGCAGAAGAGATAATGAACTGGGAGAAAGACCTGGATGAAATCTCCACTAAAATAGAATCTCTGCGTGAAGAACTATCAGGTTAACAACATGAAGCTGAAACCAAAGGGTTAAAAATGCCAAGGAAGAAAACAGAGCAACAAGTACGAGATGAACAAGCATTCTTTATGCGTATAAGTAATCCGATTATGTTCAGAAAGCAAGTACTAGAAGCCTCAAAAACGACTTTAAGTATTCTTAAACAAACATATGGTATTAA
>DRSY01000105.1 GCA_011372335.1 Candidatus Woesearchaeota archaeon
CAAGACCTGCATACCAAAAAGAAACTACGGAAAAGACAAGCATCACAGGAAAACAGCCAGGAAAAGAGCAGCAAAAAACTTCAATATGAGAACTTATGGGCGAAGAGAAATGGTAGAGGCAGTATTCTCAGCCATAAAGCGAAAATTCGGACCTAGCGTAAGCTCTACAACCTATGCTGCTCAAAGAGCAGAGCTCTATTGCAGAGCAATAGCACATAACATAATTAATTTAATTCAAAAACTTTTTCAACGCAGCCGATAATCATGATAAGATTTATATACCTCCAGGCTTTTCCATCCAACTAGGACTGAATCAAAGAAATTAGGAGAACTAAAGGAGTTAAGTAAGAATCAGAACAATGAATTAACGCTTGAAGGAAGAACACTTCAAGCAGAGAAAATCAAGGAGATCATAATAGAAGTCCCTGTGTTGCTAATACTTGACGGGTATAAGCCATTAATGCACAGAGAAAAACTGATTCCTCCTAGCACTCAAGCTTATAGTATAACCGAAGTTGCGTGTGTTCAACACAACCCCTTAGAAGGAGTAAGTCTTACTGATTACAAAGTGTTCAGAATAGAGTTCTATAAGAATATCAGAGAATCCCTTGCTTCAAATGTTTTTCTTCTACCAAAAAAGCTTGAACAGAATCTTGGGGGTTTGGATGAGAACAGGATTATTTATTTCACACTAATAAAGACTGCTTTGTTTTTCTCCACGTCTAAGAGAATTATTTTATTATACTCCTCTGGGTCTCCGAGGAAGTGCCCTCCGGGGCACAGCACCCGCGTCTTATTAACCTGCTTGTCCTCTGGGATGTGAGTGTGTCCGTGAATAAAGTAATCATAGCCTTTCCTTAGCATCTTATCATTTATAAGGATGTCGTCGCCGTGAAAAACACCGATTGATTTGCCTTTAATTCTTAATTCCATTACCCTACCGTAATGCACTCCTCCTATCTCCCCTACTTTTTCATCAATCTTTGCTCGGTCCCCGTCGCAGTTACCAAAAACAAACTTAGGGTTGAGTCCTTTGAAGTACTTTATTGTTGCAGGAGATATTATGTCTCCGGCGTGAATAATGAATTCTACGCTGTGCTTCTTGAAGAGCTCAACAGCTCTCTTAATATTAGGGATGTTGTCATGCGTATCAGATATTATGCCGATTACCATTCTTTCATCCTTCTGTTTTTTTCATCTGGTTTTCTTTAAGACCCCTAAAAATGAATGGTTGGGTTTAATGGACCCTGCGGGACTCTCACCAGCTTTTCATTTTTCTGAAATGGGACTCCGACACGTTTTTGTGCTAGGAGTCGCCTCCTTTTGCCAGCTTTTGTTATGAAAAGCTGTTTTGAACCCGCGGCCTCACCCTAGCCAAGGGTGCACTCTACCAGCTGAGCTAAGGGCCCATTAAGAAAAATAGTTATTAATGATTGGTTTATATAGCTTACTATCCAAGTTATGAGCGCGTTATTGGGTTTTTGTCCTAGAAGTAACCGGGGCTAGTACTAATTATTCCCTTTTTCCTTGGGAAGGCTTCTGCATTACTTCTTAGCATACCTTCTTAGTATGGGAATGCCTCCGCGTTAATCAGCATCTAACTTTTTTAACTTTTTCTAGTATGGGGTTTAAAAAGCATTAATTATATAAACCTTTAACCTTACTCCTAAGAGTATATGAGTAATGCAGAGCTTGAAGAAGTTATTGAGAAGTATGTTCTTGAGAACGCTGTTAAGTATGATGGCAAAGCCAGTGCTAAGGCTGTGATTGGGAAAGTCTTAAGAGCCATGCCTGAAGCAAGGAAAGACATGAAATTATTATCCCAACTAATCATGGCTAAGGTGAAGGAAGTAAATAAGCTCTCTATTAATGAACAAAGAAGAATAGTGATGAACAAGTACTCTGAGCTGCTTGAAAAGAAGCAAAGAGAGGAGAAGGACCTTTTTGCTTTTCTTGGAATCAGAGAAGGGGATAAGGTTATCACTGCTTTTCCTCCTGGACCTGAGAAGTACCCGCATATCGGGCATGCAAAAGCATTAATACTGAATTACTTATTAGCAAAGAGGTATAAGGGGCGTTTTTACCTTAGATTCGAGGATACTAATCCTGTTCTTGTGAAGAAAGAGTTCTATGATATCATGATTGATAACTTTAAGTGGCTCGGAGTTAAATGGGATGAATTGCAGTACGCCTCTGATAATATGAGGCTCTTCTATGATATGGCTGAGAAAGTGATTAGTTCAGGAGATGCTTATGTGTGTAATTGTAGTGTTGAGGTTATGAGGCGGAACAGAGCTAAAGGAAAAGCCTGTGAGTGCAGAGATAAGACTCCTAAGCAAAACCTTGATGAATGGAAGTCTCTGCGAAAAGCAAGTCCTGGGAGTGCTGTTCTGAGGTTAAGGATTGATTTAAAACATCCTAACAGTACGATGCGGGACCCGACTATTTTCAGGATTATTGATGAGCCTCATGCAAGGCATGGTAGGAAGTATAGGGTGTGGCCTACTTATGACTTTCAGAACGCTGTAATGGACGGTTATTACGGTATTACGCATAGGCTTAGGAGCAAGGAGTTCGAGATGCGTTCAGAACTCCAGAAGTATATACAGAAACTCCTTGGCTTAACAATTACTTACACGTATGAGTTCGCAAGGTTTAATCTTAGAGGCGTGCCGAGTAGCGGGAGGATTATCAGGGAGATGATTAAGAATAAGGAGTTGATTGGCTGGGATGATCCTTCTCTCTCAACAATTGTTGCTCTTAGAAGGCGAGGCTTCACACCAGAAGCGATAACAAGCTTTGTGATAAGCACTGGAATCACGAAGTCAGAGGCTACGATGACATGGGAGGACCTTATTGTTCATAACCGCAGAGTACTTGATGAGAGGGCTAACAGGTACTTCTTTGTAGCTCAGCCAAAAAAGATTATTATAAGGAATGCTCCTGAGCAGGAAATAGAGTTACACTTACACCCAGAGCATCGGCGTGGAGGCAGGAGGTTTAGAGTAAAGGATGAGTTCTATGTTTCAGCAGAGGATTACGCGGCTCTAAGAACAGGAGAGCTTTACAGGTTCATGGACTGCCTTAACTTTGTTAAGAGAGGAGAAGAGTTTGTTTTTGATAGCACAGACTACGCGAAGTTCAAAAAGAAAGGAAAAAGGATAATGCATTACTTACCAGTGCAAGAAGACCTTGTGAGCGTGGAAGTATTAATGCCTGATAAGAAGGTTGTTAAGGGGCTTGGAGAGCCTTTAATGAAGAAGCTCAGAGTAGGAGAGATTATCCAGGCTGAGAGGTTTGGATTCATGAGGCTTGATAAGAGAGAAGAGGATAAGTTGTTCTTCTGGTACACGCATAAGTAGGAAAACCGAGTTTTTCCACACAGCTAATTCTAGGGGCTATATGAAAAGCTTTATATACTTGAGCCTAATTTTCTTTGTTTTAAAAAAAGATTTTAAAGGTTTTAAGGAAGAAATAAAGGAGTATCATAGCGAGGTGGTATGTATGCCAGAAATGTTGGTTGTAAAAGCCAAGGTAAGAGAAGCTTGTGGTGATATGAGTGTTGCGTCTGACTTTATAACAGCTCTTAATGAAAAAGTTGATGAGATTATTAAGAAAGCGCTTTGGAGGGCTAAGGAGAACGGCAGGAGAACTGTGATGGGTAAAGACGTATAAACAACCACGTTCTCTGAATAAAAAAGAAGTTTTAAATAAGAATTCGGACTCTGTGCGTGGTTGGTTAAAAATTTTTTTTAAAGCGCTTGTTTTTTATTTTTAATAATTCTTTTTAAGTCATCAATCCTGTTCTCGATAATATTCAGGTGATGAGGTGATATTCCTTTCTTTTTTAAACGATCTAAGTCCTCTTCTGCTACTATTAGTTCTGCTTCTAAGTAGTTCAGCTCTTTCATTCTTATCTCCTTAGCATGCCTAGCAGCTCTTAGTAAGAAATCTTTTGCAGGATTAGAGAACATCATTTTCTGGAGAAGAGTCCTCTGCGTTTCTTCTTAGGAAACAGTTCTTTAACAGGAGGCGGTGCGAACGGCTGGTTTATTGGCTTAGTGTCTGGCAGAGGTCCTGGCGTAGTATCTGGTAGTGAATTAAGTGGCTGATTAGGCGGTGGTGTTGTTCTCAGAGGCATTGGTGACTCTGGCCCTCTTGGTTCTGATACCGGGACTCGTGTTTGTGCTCGGGGTTGATTGGTCTGAGCCTCACTGAGAGGCGTTGGTATTTTAGGACCAGGACTTATTGGTTGGGGCTTCACAGCTTCTTTTAACTCTTTCATCATATCAGCTACTGCTACTATGCCCTGAGCTATTTGCTCATTCTGATTCTTTATCTCCTTAATATCCTCTAAAGGGCTGGTGTCTCCGTAATTCTTTTTGAGGTCAGCGCTTGTCTTAGTAAATATGTCAATGAGTCTCTTAATATTATCATTAAGATTATTAATCGCTTCGAGAAGAGTTTCGCCTTCCTTTGTTTCTCCGAAAGGATGCTTTTTTAAGCGTTCAATCTCTTTTTTCAGAGCCTCTATTTCGTGTCTTGGAAGAAGCTCGTATTCTTCGTCCTCTGCCAAAGAAGATACCACCTCTTTTTTTATGCTAGGAAAAAAAATCGGTTTCTTTCTAAGATAATCTAGGCTAAGAAGTTTATATACTTTTCGCTTAGAACCAGGTTTCGAGGAACTTGGTAGGAATCCTTTTTCCCACCTATTCTTATAGAAAGGATTTGTATAAAAGGAGGAGGGAGAGAAGAGAAATAAGTATAAAGAATAATAAATGAAGCTTGGGATAAAAAAAATTGAGAAAAAAAAGAAAAAAATTAGGTGAAGCAAAAAAAACTTGTTTGTTCTTCTGTTCTGCTTAATTCTTTTATTTC
>DRSY01000156.1 GCA_011372335.1 Candidatus Woesearchaeota archaeon
CCTTCAAGAAGGTACTTCCTAGCCTCATCCGACGGGTTTCTGAAACGAGGCCTTTCAAGATGTGAATCATGCCACCACAAGATATACTTCGGTGTCCTCTTACCTTCAAGGATATTATGCTTATAATACCTTGATATACCAATAGAACTAATAAAATTAACCGGATGCGAAGAGTTATGAACAATAAGTACATCAATCTTGTTCTTCTCCACAAACTCTCTCACAGCACTCTCTGCTTCTCCAATCGCTTGCTCTATCTCTTCGCGTAGCTCGTCACTGTAACCTTTCTCAAAGTATCTAAGCATTAACTGGTTAGTCCTATACCTATGCCATAACACCTTTCTTTGATGAATATTCCTACCTCTACTCTTAGCCTTACCCACCAGGTAATAAATGTTACCCTTATTAATGCCGAGCTCCTCAACCATTACCTTCTCCAATTGCTTAATCACAATAGAAACACCGTCATGAAAGCCGATCTGGGAGTGAATAATCCCGTACCTAAGCCTAGGAACATCTTTTTTCCTGAACTTCAAAGTCTTCAGAAGATTATTATGAGACACCATTCTTACATTCTTATACAACCCTTGAATCTAGTTAATTCTTAATATAAAAAGTTTGTTGTATAACCAGTCTTGTTGAAAAAACTTTGCTATGGCCCCCTAGGATACTTTTAGCAAGTAATCCTTCTTGAACACACACCTCTTAAGAGCTATATTAGAAATACTCCTTGTTTAGTAGCATAAAAAAAATAATTTTTTTATCCTTAGGATAACAACCTTTAAAAAAACCAATGAACTAACGCTTCGTAAAAAAAATGGGATTACAAGGATTAAGACTTTACAACACACTAACACAGAAGAAGGAGGAGTTCAAACCTATTAATCCTCCGCGTGTAGGCATGTACGCGTGTGGCCCAACAGTTTATAATTATGCTCATATAGGTAATCTGCGTACTTATATATTCAATGATATCCTAAGAAGAACTCTCCTGAAGAACGGTTATAAACTAACACATGTAATGAACATAACAGATGTTGGTCACCTCACAAGCGACGCTGATACAGGAGAGGACAAAATGCTAGTAAGCGCTAGGAAGGAGAAAAAGAGTGTGTGGGACATAGCGGACTTCTATACAAAAGCCTTCTTCAGGGATACAGCGCTATTAAACATTCAGAAACCAGATATTGTCTGCAAGGCAACAGAGCACATAAATGACATGATAGAGATGAACAAGAAGATAGAAAGAAATGGTTATGCTTATTTCAAAGGCGGCAATCTCTACTTTGATACAGGGAAACTCAAAGATTATGGTAAACTAGCAAGATTAAAGCTTGAGAACCTGAGAGAAGGAGCAAGGACTGATAAGGATCCTAATAAGAAGAACCCCACGGACTTTGTTCTGTGGTTTACTAAGTCCAAATTCCAAGACCAAGAAATGAAATGGCCTAGCCCGTGGGGGGTTGGTTATCCAGGCTGGCATATTGAGTGCAGCGCGATGAGCTCAAAATATCTTGGCGAACAATTCGATATTCATACAGGAGGAATAGACCACATACCTGTTCATCACACAAACGAGATTGCGCAGGCAGAAGCAGCTTTTCAGAAGAAACCATGGGTGAGGTACTGGATTCACGCAGAATTCCTAGTGATGGATAAAGGTAAGATGGCTAAGAGCTCAGGCGAGTTCATAACTCTACAAACACTTATTGATAAGGGCTTTAACACATTGGCTTATAGGTACTTATGCCTCGGAACCCATTATAGGAAACAGCTCATGTTCAGCTGGGAGGCTATGAGGACAGCTGCTAGTGCTTATAAGGCTTTGAAGAACAGGATTATGGAATTAAAAGATGAGAACACAACCTTTGATAAGAGTAACAAGAAAGAATATTACAAGACAGAATTTATGAACAGAGTTAATGATAACCTTAACATGCCCAGAGCCTTAGCTCTACTTAATAATATGCTGAGAGATGATAGTCTTGGTAGCAAAGAAAAAATAGAGTTAATAAATGATTTTGATGAAATCCTTGGTCTTGACTTACTCAAAGAGGAAAAAATAGAGGTATCCGAGGATGTTAAGGAGCTTGTTGAGAGAAGAGAACAAGCAAGAAAGAAAAAAGATTTTAAACTCGCTGATAAGCTACGAGAAGAGATAAAAGCTAAAGGCTTTATACTCGAGGATACAAGCGCAGGGCCAAAACTTAAGAAGCTGTGAGCTCCACTTAAATAATGACAGAGCACCACCCAGCGCTAACTAAAATAATAAATTATATAAACAGTTTCTTGTTTATTCCGCTCTAATAAACATGCCTCCGTAGCTTAGTGGTGGAGCATGCGGCTGTTAAAGCGAAGTGCTGAAACCGCAAGGTCCCCGGTTCGAACAAGGAATCAGAGGCTTCCTGATGTGTTTCAGGGACTCTGTGCCTACGATAATCCGGGCGGAGGCGTTCCCCACCAACCTTTCAATTTTTTTTTGGGCCCGTAGCTTAGCCTGGTAAACCTCATCAGGTTTAATCGAGCTGTGCGGCATGCGCGCCTAGCTGCTTTTAGCCCCACGGTAAATACCTGAGGTTCGGCAATGGAGCACACGACTGATAAGGCATAGAAGTTTTTGTTCATGCCTGCCAGAAGCTCTGCTTCTGAGCACGAGTAGAAATCGTGCGGTCCTGGGTTCGAATCCCAGCGGGCCCATACCCTTTTAACACTGTTAATACTTAACTTTGAACACCCACAAATCTTTTAATATCTTAAAACCCTTTTTGTTTAAGGAAGTAAAAGAATGCAAAAAACCTTTAAGATAATGCAGTTGTATGAAAACGCTGTTCTTAACATCTGCGCTGACACACTAAAGAGGAACAAACAAGCCCTGGTTTTTGTGAGTACTAAGAGTAGTGCCGAAGCAGAAGCAGAAAGAATTAGCAGGAAGATAAGGGTTAAAGACAGTGATAAGAGGAGCTTAGAAGAAGTTAGCAGCAAGGTTTTACGCGTCCTTGATAAGCCTACAAAGCAGTGCCAGAGACTAGCATTATGTGTTAAGAAAGGGATTGCTTTTCACCACGCAGGCCTGCACTCAGCTCAGAAGGAACTCGTAGAAAATAATTTTAAGAGAGGACTCATAAAAGTGATATGCGCTACGCCTACTTTGGCGTACGGTATAAACCTCCCTGCTTTCCGCGTCATAGTACGTGACTTAAAGCGCTTCTCTGGTCCGCGAGGAATGAACTGGATACCTGTACTAGAATTCTTACAGTTCTGTGGCAGAGCTGGAAGACCTGATTTTAAGGATAAGCATGGAGAAGCGATTTGTGTTGCACAGACACAGAGTGATAAAAAAAGAATTATCGAGTACTATATAAGTGGTGAGCCAGAGGAAATTCTGAGTAAACTCGCAGTAGAACCTGTGCTAAGAACCTACGTATTAAGCTTGATAGCAACAGAGTATGCTAATACAGAAAACGAGTTAATGAGTTTTTTTAAGAAAACATTTTATGCATATCAATTCAAGGATATGAAGAAGTTGGAGAGAATAATTAAACGGATATTAAATGACCTTGAGGAATGGGAGTTCATAACAAGAAGCACGGATTACTTGGAAGCCACGCTTCTAGGCAGGAGGGTGAGTCAGCTATACCTAGACCCCTACACAGCTCATTACTTAGTAACCTGTTTGAGAAGAGCAAAAAACAGGATTATAAGCCCGTTCTCTTTCTTACAAATGATATCAAACACCTTGGAGTTAAGACCATTACTCACTGTTAGGGCAAAAGAATATGATTATATAGAGGAAAAAATAGCAGAGCACCAAGCATCCCTTCTATGCTTAGAGCCAAGCATGTTTGAACCCGAATACGAGGAGTACCTTAAGAGTATAAAAACAGCTATGTTCTTTCTTGACTGGATTAACGAGGTGGATGAGGAACTCTTACTAGAACAGTACGGTATACGGCCTGGAGAGACAAGAGCCAAACTTGAGCTAGCAGACTGGTTGCTCTACTCATCACAAGAGCTATGCAAATTGATAAGACTCCACGGCTTAATAAGAGAGATTAATAAGCTGAGAGTAAGGTTGAAGTATGGTGCAAAGGAGGAGTTATTACCCTTATTAAGACTGAGGAATGTTGGGAGGGTAAGAGCGAGGAAGCTTTATAATAATAAGATAAAAGACTTGGATGATATCAGAAAAGCGGATATTACAAGACTAACCCAACTACTAGGAAGACAAACAGCTCTTTCAGTAAAGAAACAATTAGGACAAGAATACGCTGAAGAAAAAATTCGTGTGAAGAAGAGTAAGAGAAAGGGGCAGACAGCTCTCACAAGGTATGATGAAAAGTCTTCATGATAAAGAATGGTTTTGTTAATCATAGGCGTGGATCCTGGAACAACACTTGGCTATGCTATTCTTAATGACAAAGGAGAATTTATTAGTAGTGGGTCTGGTAAGAACGTAACGATGAGTGAGCTAATAAATAATATTATATACTTCGGCAAACCTTTAATAATCGGTTGCGATAAGAATCCTGCTCCGAGTTTTAACGAGAAGCTAAGTGCTAAGCTAGGTGCGAAGCTGTTCCACCCCAAAAAGGATTTACTAGTTAAAGAGAAAAAGGAGTTAATCACTAAGTATGATGCTAAGCTTAATGCTCATGAGCAGGACGCCTTGGCTTCTGCTGTTCTTGCTTTTGAGAAACACAAAGTATTCCTTGAGAAGATTAATCGTTTTTTGAAGAAGCAGAGAAGAGAAGACTTAGAAGAAGATGTTAAGCTTATAATGATAAGAAACGAAGAGCTTCCCTTACAAGCCGCTCTTAAAATAGCTCTTAAAAAGTATGAGGTGAA
>DRSY01000067.1 GCA_011372335.1 Candidatus Woesearchaeota archaeon
AGAGGAGATAACCCTTGATTTGAATAAGCTCAAGAATTTTTTTTCTAATAAGAGATTCTTCAATAATTCTACGCTTATCGTCTTCCTTGTATTGATAGGAATCTTTTTCAGTGTTTATTTCAGGGCTTTCCCTTCTTATCTGCCTATAACGGATGAGTGGGCTAGGAGTGCTGCTTATAACTCTATCCGGAACAGCATAGCTGCTCAGATTAACCAGCAGTACCCGAACCTGCCTCTTGCTAATAAGAACCAATTAATTAACCAGCAGCTTGAAGAGGTGTTTAGACAGCAAGGAGAGCAGATAGAGCAGCAAATCAAGGCTACTTCTGAGTATTTTAAGACCAGGCTTCAAGACGAGAATGGTCAGACTTATCTCCTGGCCATTGACCCTTACCAGCATCTTAGAAGAGCTGAGAACATACTTAGGAATGGCCATGTAGGAGACATGCTTAAGGACGGCAAGCCTTATATAACTCATCAATTCGCACCTGTTGGTAAACCAGCAAGCCCTGAGCTTCACCCGTACGTTATCTTTTACTTTTACAAAGTTCTCCATTTGTTTAATCCTGGAGTGTCCATGTTCGTAGCTGCTTTCTGGGTTCCTGTGCTGATATCCGCTCTTGCAGTAATACCAGCTTTCTTCATAGTTCGCAGAAGAGCAGGCTTGTTCGGAGGATTTATAGCAGGCGTGCTTGTCGCTATTCACCCTGTTTTCATTGGGAGAACAGCAGCTGGTTTTAGTGACACAGACAGTTACGTGGTGTTATTCGCTCTACTCATCACATGGCTTTTCATGGAAGGATTTGAAACAACTAATTTAAAGAAAAAAATAGTTCTCACACTCCTCGCAGGCTTCTTTGTAGGCCTGTTTAGTTTTGCTTGGTCAGGGTGGTGGTACGTATTTGACCTGATTATAGGGTTATTACTGATTTACATAGGCTACAATTTACTAAGACTAATTATTACAAGAATTCCTGTTAAGAAGATTTTCTCAGATAAGAACCTTAGAGAAGCCCTCATAATCCTACTAGTATTCTTTGTGTGCTCCGCGATATTCGTGCCATTATTAACAAGCGGGAAGAACAATATTACGAACGCGTACAAAGGACCAATAATAAGGACCAAGCTGAAAGTCGCTGCTCATAATGACTACTGGCCTAACATTCAGACAACAGTAGCAGAGCTCAACCCGATAAGCATCCCAGGAGCTATTAATCAGATCGGAGGCAAACTCTTGTTCTTCATAGCAGCTTTGGGTCTTGTTATTAGCCTTATAAAAGCTGATGAGCTTAAGAAAAAAGATTATGCTTATCTCACAATATCCTTTGTATACCTGCTAATATTATTATCAGGTTCTGTGCTCAGACTAAAGCCTCTAACTTATCTTACTCTTCTCGTCATCCCTGTGATTATAGGCTTTATCCTCTTACTCAGAGATGATAGGAGAATAGATATTAAGTACGCGATTCTCCTCACACTCTGGTTCATAGGCGCAATGTATGCTAGCACTAAAGGAACCAGGTTTGTGCTTCTCCTAGTCCCTGCGTTTAGTATCGCGATGGGTATAGCTCTAGGTCTTATTCACAGAATGCTTACAAAACTCATCAGCGAGGAGTTCAAGATAAAAAAGTTAATCATAGCATTATGCTTAGCGGTCTTACTAGGATTGCTCGTTGTTAATCCCCTCACTCTTATGAGAGAGCCGGATAAGCCTCGCCACATCATGGACATGGCTCGGTACACTGCTGAGAGAGAAGTTCCGAGTATGAACGATGCGTGGTGGCAGACCCTTACTAAGATAAAGAATAACTCAAACGAAGACGCTATTATTAACTCGTGGTGGGATTTCGGTCACTGGTTCAAGTATGTTGCTGATAGGCCAGTGACTGTTGACGGAGCAGGACAGGACTACCAGCTAGCACACTGGATGGGAACCATCCTGCTCACTGATGATGAAGAAAAAGCAGTGAATACTCTTAGGATGCTGGATTGTGGGAGCAAACAAACATACCTGACCCTTCTGAACGCAACAAAAGACGTATTACTAGCAGTGAATCTTACCAAGACAATAATAATGCAATCAGAAGAAGAAGCAAAGCAGACATTGGAAGAAGCAGGTATAAGCCAGGAAGCAATAAATAAGACTCTAAGCTACGCTTTCTGCAACCCCCCTGAGAACTACCTCATAACAAGCGAAGACATGGTAGGCAAAGCAGGAGTGTGGGGACACTTCGGAGCATGGGATTTCAGAAAAGCCTTTATCTATGTTACTTCAAGAGGTAAGGAAGCAGAAGAAGCAATCCCCCTTCTTATGGATAAGCTTAATATTTCAGAAGAAGAAGCCATAGACTACTACTACCAGGTGCAAGCGTTATCCTCTGAGGAAGAAGCAAACACATGGATTGCTCCGTGGCCTAATTACTTCACAGGGAGATGGGCTGGTTGCACTCTGCAGGGAAAAGAAGAGAACACTACGAATAGCACCGTCCTCGTTGAGAACAAGGGCATTATTGTATGTGACATTAACAGAGGGATAAGACAGGGAAACCAGCAAATGGTGATTGAGAAAGCAGTATTTGACTTTGACAACCCACAGAACTCAAGCTTAATCATAGGCTCCTATGACTCCAATACTGGTTACAGGATTGGCAGCGGAAAAGCAACACCCTCCTCCTTTGTGCTGTTCAAAGAAGACAGTATTGAAAGGGTTAAGATGAGTAATTCTACCTTCCCATTTGACGTGCTCATCGACACTGTGGAGAACAGAGCCTTAATCACAGACCCGTTGCTCTCAGAATCCTTATTCACAAAACTCTTCTTCCTTGACGGCAGGTACACAAAGCACTTTGAGAAGTTCAGTGATGTCACAACAGTGAACGGCCAAAGAGTAATAGTATGGAAGGTTAAATGGGATTAAAAAAAATGAAAGTAAAGTACTCTGTGATAATCCCAGCGTATAACGAAGAAAAATCTATTCTCCAAACCATTAACACTGTAAAACAGGTTATGAAGAATCTTCCTTACGAACTAATAATTATTAATGATGCTTCTAAGGACAGAACAGGAATCCTTCTTAGAAGAATACGCGGTATTAAGGTGATCACACATCCTGTGAACAAAGGATACGGTGCTTCTCTGAAATCAGGACTACGAGTAGCCCAAGGAGAATGGGTGATAATAACTGATGCTGACGGCACTTACCCTATCAAAGACATACCCAGACTACTGGAGTATATACCAGAGAACGACATGGTTGTAGGGGCGAGGATAGGAAGGAAGGTGTACGTGCCTCCTCTCAGAAAACCAGCTAAAATGATTCTAAGCATAGTTTCAAGAATAGTGACTGGGATGAGAATCCCTGATCTTAACTCAGGCCTACGAGTCTTTAGAAAAGAAGTGGCTATGAAGTTCTGGAACTTTTATCCTAATGGTTTCAGTTTCACAACCACACTCACAATAGCCATGCTTGTCAACAATTATAATGTTAAATACATCCCAATCAATTATTATAAACGAAAAGGTAAATCAAGCATTAACCCTCTGAAAGACTTCATAGGATTCAACTTCTTAATCTTCAGGGTTGCACTGAACTTTGCCCCTCTCAAATTCTTTGCCCCTACCAGCATAACACTTCTAGTCATTGGGATAATCAAAGGAGCTATTGATTTTCTGAACACAGGAAAAATAGGAATATTCGCAGCGATCCTCGTATTATTCAGTGTACAAATATTCTTTTTCGGGTTACTAGCTGATCTTGTTAATAAAAGATTATATAGTTAATATGAATGAGAATGAATGAAAAGAAGTCTTTTTTAAAAAAATTATTTAACAGGTTATCCTGGGAAGATTACGTTTTCTTAGTTCTTATACTCCTTTATTTGATTTTTAACCTTTACTTAATACAAGAATTTAAGCAACTCCCAAGTCCTATTTATGGCGGGGATTATTACTATTCACAAGGCACAATATATCATTTCAGGGATGGAGGCAATCCTTTTCTTAGCTCCGCGTTTCTAGAAAGTTTACCTCACTACTTCCCTGTTTACACAATCCTAGCAGGCAGCATCGCAAAAGCATTCTCCTTATCTGCTTTTTCTGCTATGAAGATCTTCGCAGTGATAGAGGTAATACTTGCGCTCATCGTATTTTATGCTTTAGGCAACTACTTGTTTAAGAATAAATTAATTAGTTTGACCGGTATTTTATTCTACTTCCAATTAGTGGGAGGATATACTGGTTTTCCTATCTGGAAATATCTCCAGTTTACTCGGACCCTTTTCTTGCCTTTAACAGTATTAGTTTTTCTTCATTTTTTTAAGAAGAGAAATCTTAAATCAGCAGTATTAGCGGGGATTGTATGGGGGTTGATGGGGATAACCCATTCTGTAGGCTTTGTAGTGGCTTCTTTATTTATCCTTATAATATCATTATACCTCTTGTTTTTTGAATATATAAGGTATGAGAACAAAAAAGTTATCTTCATTAAAGAGGAGTTTAAAAAAAATTTTTTTCAACTTTTAAAATACATCCTTGTATTGTTCGTTATTGGAGTTATAATAGCACAGCTGTACTGGTTTAAACCTATATTCGTATATCAGGGTAAGCCTCTAAATCCGATTCAAGAGTTTGACCAACCAGATTTTACCAGGCTATCAGTGAAGTTCTTATTTATCACCCAGTCAATTAAGAGTTTCCTCTTGAACTTCTCATCAGCTCTCTGGTCAATTAAGTCTTTATTCTTTGTCACAGGCCTCCTGCTC
>DRSY01000078.1 GCA_011372335.1 Candidatus Woesearchaeota archaeon
ATTGAATACTGCACGGATAATAAGGTAACTTGTGATGATGAAGAGTAATAAAAGAATAGCATCAATGAGATAATTCCCTGTGAGAGTAAATCCTTTCTTGTTAATTCCTAAAACATTCATATTAAAAAAAATTCTTGGTTTCTTGCTTTTTAATATTTTCGCTTCACCTCATCTTACTCTCAGTCTTTGCTTTCCTCTTGTTTCGCAGGGCTTATCTCACACCCTATTCTCTTCAGAGCAGGCGCATCGTAAACTACTGGTAGGATAACAGCAAGCCAGTCAATATCATCAGCAGAACGATATCCTAGAACACCTCCTGCTACGGTTGCTACTCCTGTCATTACAAGGGCTGCTCCTCCTGTTGCGACTCCTGTTGCCGCTAAGCCAACAGCTCCAAGTCCTCCGAGAAAAAAACCGGTTGTAATACCTCCTCCTGTTGCTCCTAAGCCAAGAGCATCCATGTCCTCAAAGAATTCCTTGATGTACTTCTCACCCTTCACATAAACAAACATTATGGCGTAACTCTGAGAAGTATTAATGGTGTCTGAGAAGCTCTTAGCCAGAATCTCATTAATAAGAGCGGGGTCTGCTTTTTCAGAGGCATGACCAGCGAGGTAGTCAAGATAGGTTAACTTGCTCCTAGGAGTTATTGGTGTTCTAGCCAGGTACTCTTTTAAACCCTTTATCTGCTTAGACTTATCCTTGAAATCAATCACATAGCAGATATGGCAGTAATAGCCTCCTTCTTTGAAGAGCGGAAGCTCTCCTCTCCCCCACGTCCCCCAGCAAGCTTTCATAGCATCTGCGAAGTACTTCTTGGTTTCTTCTTCATCCCTCCTGCTAAGAGTATAATACTTGGTTGGGCAGTTAATATCAGGAACAATTGCTCCTCCTGTTGTCTTCACAAGCAAGGCATGAGCAGCAATACTGTCCTTGCACTCAGAATCCTCGACAATGCTCAGAATACTGCTCCTTGCCTTTATCACAAAAAGGATTACAAAGACTAGGATGATAAGACCTATTGTTAATAATCCTGTCGTCTTGAATCCAAGGGCTTTCTTGTTCATTTCATAGAACCCCTTCTAAGAGACTTGCATTGTTCTGATAAGTCATCAAAAGAAAGTATGTATGAGAAATAAGTCTCTGGAGAGCAACCCTCTTCTTTAGTTCCTATTATTTCTCTAACCTTACTGGTTATGCCTTCTTTTATAAAAACAACAGCATATTTTTTTGATGTATCAAAAATAATGTTCTTAGTAATAGGTTTCCGAGGCTCAAAAAGGGAAACTTCTAATTCCTTGCATTTCTCTGAAATGAAGACCTCATTACCTCTTCCTTGAACATATTCTTCCCAAGCGTTCTTATCAGGGTCTCTATCGTAGAAAGGAGAGTATAATCTGGACTCTTCTGCATAGTACTCGTAGTAAGTCATTTGTGAGTTAGGCATGGTTTTATGCTTAGTATAATTATAAAAACTCTTAAATTCTTTTTCACCCACTGAACTATCAAATGTTATTTCATCGCAAAGATAACAACTAAGTACAGAGCCTCCTGCGAATAAAGTCTTAATATTAAATAAGCTCTTCTTCCCCTCTAAGAACTGGTACCAGCACCATCTTAGTTCCTCTGCTATTACTTGATTAACTATTTCGTCAGTTAAGCCGTTGAACTTCTTCACAAAATCTTTTTTTCTTGAATCATAGACTTCTATTGTTTTATCATCAATCTCAACATGGTCATTAAAGAAGACAACCTTGTACGTCTTACACTTAGGAGTAACAATTTTCTCTGACCCTGGAGTAGGGGCCTGCATAAGCAGGGATTGTGCTAGAACACTACTCCTGCATATCTCTCTGTCTGACTTGCTGAAGTAAGCGTGTAATTTAAGTAGAAAAATCAATAAGAGTACGAATATGATTAGTGAGATAATTATGATTCCTAGCTTTGACTGTATCTGTGCTTTTTTATTCATTAGAAAAACACCTTCCTCCATATTAGGATGAGTATTACAAACCCAATAAGGACGCTTATAAGGATTAAAAAGGTGTTCAGGGTGAGTCTAACACTTGCTTTTTTCATGCTTTTATCCATACTACTTTTGGTTCTTTAAGAAAGAATTATAATAAAACTTTCGGTTTTCTCCTAATCCATTAAATTCTTTTTAATCTTCTTTTTTCAGACTCTCTTCTTAACCAGTAATGTTAGACGCGAGTTCTTCTGCTTCTTCAGCAAGGATTTTCTTGAACATCTCCTCAGGAGTCCAGACTTCCTTCCAGTAAAGCTCTGTATTGCCTGCTTTGTCACTTATTCTTAAGCAAATAATTCCTTGTCCTTCATAAGGGTAGCCTATTTCTGGCTTTGTATTAAGCCTGTAAGAAGTACTGTATAGATAAGGACAAATCGTGTTCGCAGGGTCTTGTTTTGCAAGATGATTAAACAACATGTTCAGGCCTTCTGTTAATAACAATGCTTTGATTCCTGTCTCCCAGTTAGCAGTGACTGATCTTAGGTTAACAAACCTGCCTGTGTGTATGTAGTAATCATAATGCGCGCACCCACTCTGACCATAATCATAACAACTGGTAATCACAACCCTAGGATAACGCTTATAATAATAAGGAGTTGTTTGTGAGCTCCCACTCAGTACTCCTTGGAAGGGTTCTGGGTAGACTACTTTGATATCTTTCTGGGGATCAACAAGAGGCGGAAGCACATCTATTTTAAGCGGGGTTTTTGATAATCCATAAACCTCTTTTCCATCCTCTGTAGTAGCTTTTACACATAAGTATGTGTTCTCGCCTGTGAAGTAATCAGCAGGGGTGTTAAGCACACCGTAGAACGTGCTTATCATAGTTGCTTTGTCAATAAGCACACTCGCCTTGTTATCAACAACTGTTATAGGCTTCTTCATGGTTCGGTAAAGGATTTTTTGCTGGCTAGGCAGTCTAATACCCCCTAGGTTAATATTAAGAGGGATTCCTGTTGTTTTAAGAGCGGTTCCTGCAATATAATCAAGTTCTGAAGCAAACCCTCCTTGTTTGCACTCATTCACCATTTCCTCATAATTCCCGGATTTTAGTTTTACAAGTTTTAAGCCGAAACCTGTGCATGTAACACCCTCGCAACTAAGAGTAATGTCATCCTTATTAACCCATGTCCCGCTCATACCACTAATCTTCACAACAGGCTCCACGT
Source organism: Candidatus Woesearchaeota archaeon (assembly GCA_011372335.1). Classification (GTDB taxonomy): domain Archaea; phylum Nanobdellota; class Nanobdellia; order Woesearchaeales; family SM23-78; genus SM23-78. The sequence goes on from DRSY01000078.1 coordinate 3,196, forward strand.
TAATCCTATAAGCACGATAAGCAACCCAGTGATCAGTATTACTATACATGGCTTGTCTCTCCTCCTCTGTAACCTCTGTGTTATCACGACCTGTTTCATCGTCTGTTTCCTTGTCAAACAGGATGACGTATAAGGTAAGGTCTTTATAGACATCCAGTAATGAGGGCTTAAAAGATAATACATCGCCCTTTTTTGTCCCGCCTATCTTAATCTCTTTTCCTGGCTGGCAATCAAATAATTCCTTGTTAAGAGCAAGGTTGCCTTCTCTTAATTCCAGGGTTCCATCTCCTTTGAAGGCATAGCGCTTACCAGCTTCGCTCTCATCCTTTATATAAACCGCGCACCTCCCAATCTTTCCTTCTTTCTTTGCACTTTTAAGCTTATCATTAAGACTTATGTGGAACGCGTATTCTGTATCCACTCTTAGATCAAGTACCTCCCTGTCCTGGATGGGTGTTGGATCATTATTAATCGTAAAAATAAACGCGTTATAAAGGGCTTCTCTTTCTTTTTCAGAGAATTCCTCTAATTTACTTGGCTTCTCTTTGATTGGTTTACAGCAAATCTCGTTCTTTCCGCACCCAGCAAACATCCCGTATAAACGATACTCGTCCTCCTCGCAGCCACCTCCAATTGTTTTCTGCCTGCAGATCCCTCCTCTGTCATAACAGTCCCCTAGGCTTAGAAGTCCTGGGAAGTATTTTCCTATTATTGCAAAAAGAATAATAAGCATCAGCAGTATTAGTACTGCTGAAGCTACAACCTTCATAGGGTCAAAATCCCCTTTCCTGCTAAGACTCATTTTCATTATTCTATATTCAGAAGATTAGATTCAGGAATACAGCAAACCATGTTTCCGTCGCATTTGCCTGGTCTGTAAACGCTTCCTTGGCTCTGAGTGCAGGTCTGAGCACTATCAACACAAGTACCGCCTCTATCCTCACAAGCAGTAACACTGTTTAAGAAGCCTCCTGTTCCTTTTGTAAAAATCACTATTAACACTATTAACACAATGATTACAAGCACGGCAATCACCACAGTACTAAGAGTAAGCTGCACTCCTTGCTTAGCTCTTAAAAAGCTCATTTTCATTGCTCTTCTCCTTGTTTCAACACAGGCACGCAGCACACCTCATCTGATGCACAGCCCCCGTCCTTACCACTATTAGGGAGGTTCTTAACCCACATTCCTCCTTGGTCCTGCATAAGGTCTTCACAACTAGAATAACATGTTCCTCCGATACCCTTACATCCTGTGCCTTCTGTAACGCCCCTGCCTGCTCTTAGAATAAGCACTGCTAGAATAACAAGCACGAGGAGGGCTATTGCTGCGATAATAATAACGTTCATGCTTAAACCCTGAGCTTTCTTACTCATCACAAATCACCTCGCTTTTAAAAAAGTGTATTTAATTAAAACTCCTTCTTTAACTTTATCCTTAAGATTATTAGTATTTAAATGTTACGTATCAA
>DRSY01000168.1 GCA_011372335.1 Candidatus Woesearchaeota archaeon
GATTAGTTATGGTTATATTACCACCTGTTTTATTAATAAAGTTCCATCCCTTACCAATCCCCCCGCTAATATTCTGGTCTAAGAAGATAACATACTCAAAATCCATGACTCCAATAACAATCTCTGTTCCTCCTATTAATCCAATACTGTAATTATAACCGCTGATCGTACGCGGAAGAAAGAATCTTCTTAAATAATCCCTCCCACCCGACTCCGCCAGCCTTATCTCAGTACTAATAAGATTATCCAGTCCGCCTAGTGCGTGATAAAGCCGTGTTCTATGAGCACCAGCCATCCTGCCCTGAATCACAACCACCGCACCAATGAAGACAAAGAACATAACAGCTGCGATCAACACGAATTCAATACTACTCTGCCCCTTCTTTCTTTTTAAACCTATTTTTGAACCACTCATCTTGTTTCATTAATAAGCACATAATCCCCCATTGAAATCACTTTTATAACATTAAGCCCTGGATGGGGGCTGCTACTAATATTACTTCTCCCCCCGCCCGCAGGATAAGACGTTGTCATATTAATATCCGAGAAGAAAACAGACTCGCTCACACCAACACTAGTATCATACTCAACAACCAACTCCTCATTATTAAGTATATAAATATCCCGTACATTATCCGGGAAATCCACCCGGATAGTCTCCCACGAACTCTCACCTATATAATAAACCTTCTCAACACTATCTATTATTTCACTCCCAGCAAGATCAATCTTTGAACGAGCAAGCATATCACCGGACTTCACAGAATAATTATAAAACAAGACCGCTCCAGGAACTATAAGTAATAAAGCAATACCCACCACCATCAAGTATTCAAACGCAGCTTGTCCAAGCCCCATACCAAAAAACCTCTTTTTTTACTCTTACCACATCATCTCTTGTGTTCTCACTATATATATTTTACTATCCATCACCCCTCCCACGCCTCTGGCGCTATCACAACGCTCTTTTTCAAAGCTTTTCACAAAAACACTCATCACCTCCCTACCAAAACATTTATTAATATATTTTTATCCCAGACAAGTAATGGGGTTATCAAGAAGAGAACGAAGAGAACAGAGAAGAAAACTCTTAAAAGAGAAAAGGCTTCAGCAGCTCAGAGCACTTGAAGAAAAAGAGAAACTATTTGAAACAAGAAAAGAGTATAAAGGCTTTCTTAGATTCTATGATAAACAGTACCAGAAGCTATTGTTCATACCCTTCATCATCCTCATAATAGCAATAATAAGCATTCTCCTACATACCGCTACCACAGGAGACTTCATTAATAGAGGAGTGAGTCTTAAAGGAGGTATTGTCATCACTCTTCCTGTTACTCAGCCAATACAGGTTGATGAGGTAGAAAGCTTTCTTAAAACCAAGTTCCCAAGAGATGATATTGATGTGAGGAGCATTGCAGAATTCGGAGAACAAAAAGCAATCATCATCAGCTCAGATAACATTGAAAGAGAAAATGATATCCTAGAATCACTTGAAGAAATAATACCCGGTGCAAAAGAGCACGCCTCAACCGAGACCACAGGTCCAAGCCTAGGAGCAGGTTTTTTCAAGCAAACCATGATAGCCTTAATCATAGCTTTTGTGTTCATGGGCGTTGTTGTCTTCCTATACTTCAGAACATTTATTCCAAGCATGGCAGCCATCCTATCAGTATTCTCAGATATTATAGTAACCCTTGCAATAATTAACATGCTAGACATAAAGCTGAGTACCGCAGGAATAGCTGCTTTCCTAATGCTTATTGGTTACAGCGTGGATACAGATATCCTCCTAAGCACCCGGGTATTAAAAAGAAAAGAAGGAAGCGTTTTTGACAGGGTTATAAGCGCTGCGAAGACAGGGCTTACTATGAATGCCACCACCCTCGCAGCTATAATCACCGCTCTTCTCCTCACCCAGTCCGATACCATAAGACAAATAATGGTAATCTTACTCATAGGACTCCTTGTTGATATTATGAACACATGGGTTCAGAACACAGGCCTCCTAAGATACTATGTTGAGCATATGCAGAAGAAAAAAAAGGTTGTAACCCAACAAGGAATTAATTAGTTAATAAAAAAAAGAGAAGAAGGGAGGATAAAAAGGAAAAAATAGTTTTGTTTGATACTAAAAGAAGAAAAATGAGAAAATGAGAAGACTCAAAAAACTAATAAGGAATATAAGAGTAATCCTCCTCATAGTCTTCATACTCCTAGCTGTTATTGCTATTCACCCCAACCCCTGGGCTAAGGGGTTAGCAATAAGAAATGTTGCTAAGAACAGCTCTGCGAGTATAGCAGGCATACAAAGCCCTACTCCGACTACTCCTCCTATGAGCAGAGAGAGAATCCTCATGATTAATAACAGGCCAATCAACTCCTTAAAAGACTACTACGACTTTGTAAATAACCTAGATGTCAACAGGACATTCACTATTAAGACTACCAAGAGCATATACAAACTAAGAGCACTCCCAGAGTACAAAATAACCTACCTTAATGAAACAGAGCTAAGGAACATAACAAGACAAGTGTATAATGAAACCACAAATAAGACAATAAACATCACAGAAACAGTTGAAACCCAGAAGTTCGAAAAAGAACTAATCGGCGTAGCAGATATCGGGCTGAGCCTTTACCCTGCACCAAAAACCAATATTAGGAAAGGCCTTGACCTCAGCGGAGGAAGCCGGGTAGTATTAACACCCAAGGAAAAGGTAAGCCAACAAGACCTTGACTTCATCATTGAGAATATAAAGCAAAGACTTAATGTTTTCGGCTTAACCGACATCACTGTAAGACCAGCATCAGACCTTCAAGGCCACAACTTCATAATCGTTGAAATAGCAGGAGCCACAAAAGAAGAAGTAAAAGACTTACTTGCAAGACAAGGCAAGTTCGAAGCAAAAATAGGTGATACTACTGTTTTCAGAGGAGGTAAAGACATAACTTATGTGTGCAGAAGCCCTGATTGCTCAGGAATAGATCCTCGTGTAGGCTGCGCTCAGATAACAAGCGGTGAGTGGAGTTGCAGATTCAGATTCAGCATATCTCTAAGCCCAGAAGCAGCTCAGAGACAAGCAGAAGCCACCAAAGACTTAGAGGTCGTTGTTGAGGAAGAACAAAACTACTTATCAGAATCCCTGCTCTTATACCTCGATGACGAACTTGTTGATGAACTCAGAATAGGAGCTGAGCTTAAAGGGAACCCTGTTACAGAGATAAGCATATCCGGAGGCGGCGTAGGACCTACGCAGCAAGCAGCCATGATAGATGCTCTTAAGAACATGAAGAGACTGCAAACAATCCTAATCACAGGCAGCCTCCCAGTAAAACTTGAAATAGTAAAAACAGACAATATAAGCCCTGTGCTCGGAGAAGAATTCATTAAGAACGCCATGCTCATAGGCGTAATTGCAATACTCGCCGTAGCCCTAACGGTTTTTATCCGGTATAGGAGACTAGTTATAAGCATCCCCATGATAATAACCATGACATCAGAAGCCATAATCATTCTCGGCATAGCCGCACTTATTGGATGGAACATAGACCTAGCAGCAATAGCAGGAATAATAATCGCAATAGGAACAGGAGTAGATGACCAAATAGTAATAGCTGATGAGACCCTCACCGGAGAAAGAGCCAGGTATGCGAGTTGGAAAGACAAACTTAAAAAAGCCTTCTTCATAATCATGGCAGCATACCTCACCACCCTTGTAGCAATGCTCCCCTTATGGTTTGCAGGAGCAGGCTTATTAAAAGGATTCGCCTTAACAACAATCCTTGGAATAAGCATCGGAGTATTCGTAACCAGACCTGCATTCGCTGCAATCATAGAAATATTCACTCAAGACTAAAAAAAAGAATAAAAGGAAAAAGGATAAAAAACAGGATTTTTAAACCCAACCAAAAAAACCACTCACATAAGCTCTTGGGCCCGTGGTCTAGTGGTATGACATCACCTTGACGAGAATACAACAATGAAGAAAACCAATGGAGAAAACCATTGTCTCAGAATGGTGAGGGTCGCCGGTTCGAATCCGGCCGGGCCCATCCAACCCCTACAGCACTAAAAAGAAGAAAACAAAAATAAAAAAACAAAAAAGTATATAAAGCCAGGAACAGACTCTGCTTTTATCAAAATAAAAAAAAGAGGGGGTTTAGAACAAAAATGTTCTTAGAAGTTCTCCGAGGAATACTCGTAATGGCGAACTCATTCATAGCCTTGTTCATAGTAATATACGCTGTTCTCTTCCTAAAAAAAACAAAAAGCCATAAGGAGCGAAGACCCTGGGATTACCTTGTTATAGCAAGCATGATATACCTTGCTTACACCCTTTTATTAATGCTCTTCACAATATACAAGGTTACCAGAATATTCAATCTCAGCGTGGCTGAACTAAACATGTTCTTCCAATTCCTGTACACAGGACTAATCCTATTAGCCTTTATAAGCCAGACAGACCTCATATTCAAGAATGAGATAATAATAATCACAAGGAAACTAAGCCCAGAAGAAAAAAAGAGATTAGAGATAAGAATACTTAAGAGAAAAAAAGAAGAAAAAAAGAAACCTGAGGAAACAAAACAAGCTAAGAAAAGTAAAGTTTATATATCCTGAACCAGCACCTTCTCAC
>DRSY01000134.1 GCA_011372335.1 Candidatus Woesearchaeota archaeon
GTACAAGTCTTGGACCGCAAGAAATAGGAACCGGTACGAATCCTATGATGAACCAGCTTCATGCTTTTAATGCAAAGATTCGTGAAGGAGCAAGTAAGATTGAGTTTGAATTCATAGGTGCGGGTAAGTCTAATTCTCAACAACCAAGCCCTGAAGCCTTTGGAAGAAGAGAAAGAGAGGATATGAGAGCATTAGCAGAGATTAATGAGATAAAGACAAGTGTTCATGCTCCTCTTCACACCCAGAGCCTCGCAGGTCTTGGAGAACAGGGTTTTAGTGATCAGATAAGACAGCACGCTATTAAGGAGATTGAAAGAGCAATCCAGTTCGCTGCTGAGGCGACTAAAGGAGGAGCTGTGGTGTTTCATACTAGTGAGTGGGGTAGGCCTCTAAGCGAGATTAAGGAGAGGACAGGTGAGCGCTTATTTAAGGGTTATAAAGAGGAAGATGAGAAAGCAATAGTGATGGTTGCTGATGCTAAGACAGGTAACGTGAGTGCTGTTAGGAAGGACCATTATGTTTATGAACCTGAATTCCACACTGCAAAGACTTATGAGGAGACTTTTGGTAAGAAGATTATTGGGAAAAAAGATGATAAAACAGATCTTATAGTAGAACCTGATGACTGGGTTGATGTTGATGGTCATCCTATTAAGAAGGAATGGCTTCTTGACCCGGATAAGTCAGAGGAGTTGTTTAACAGGCTTCCTATGTGGAACGAGAAGGGCACTAATTTTAAGGTTAGAAGGGTTGAGTATAAGGATTTTGAAGAACTCGCTAAGGAGTTAGAGAAGAAGACAGGTAAGAAGATTGCTCCTGAAGTATTGTTCTTTAAAACCCAGACTGCTAATGAGGTTCTCCAGGCAAAAGGACACTCCTTATTCTATGCACAGCACTATGAGAGAGCAAGGGAGGTAAGGGATGCTGCTAAGAAAGCATTGGAGTTCTATGAGAAATTAGAGAAGAACCTTCCTGAATCAGAGAAATGGAGGATAATGATGCAAGATGATACTCTTAGGCATTACCTCGGAGGTTTAACACCTCCAAAGAACATGCTACCATCAGAATACCTCAGGGATATTATTAAGAAGCAGACTGATGAGATGCGGCACATCCATGAGTCATCCGCGGCTGCGGATGCAAGAGCAAAGCAGTTACTAGAACAAATGAAGAGGATAAAGACTATAGAAGAGTACGGAAAAGAGAAAGTAGCTGATACGATTGCACACGCAGGGATTAAAGCAATGGTCTACACAGAGCAGCACAGAAAGGAGTTGAATGAACCAATATTTGTTGCTCCGGAGAACTGGAGGCCTGAGCAGTACGGTAGTCATCCTGATGAGATAAGAACCCTTGTGCTTGAGGCAAGGAAGAAGATGCAGGAGCAACTAGTAAGAGAAGGTTACTCAGAGGAGGAAGCAAAGAGGAGAGCAAAAGAGCATATAAAAGCAACTCTTGATATCGGGCATTTCAACCTGTGGAGGCAGCACTTTGTTAAAAAGCCAGGCGAGACCCCTGAGGAGAGGAATAAGCGTTTTAATAAGTGGCTTCTAAAACAAACCAAGAAACTAGCAGAAGAAGGTATTCTTGGCCACGTCCACCTAACAGATAATTTTGGTTATGATGATGAACACTTAACCCCTGGAGAGGGCAATGTTCCTATGAAAGAGTTTATCAAGAACATGGAGGAAGCAGGCTTAAAGGATTTTATTGTGGAAGCCGGGAGTTACAATACTTTAACCGCGCTTCCGGATACCTGGGCGTTAATGGGCAGCCCGATATACACCACTGCAAGGACCCCTACTTTTAGAAGTATGCACCTACAGCATTTTGGTTATCATAATCCCGCGACTTATATTGTTGGTGCTTATGCTCCGAGTAATGAATGGCGGTTATGGTCAGAAGTGCCTATGGAGTGAGTAACGCAAAACCACCAATTTTTTTTTTGAATACCAGAAACCTCATAGGAGAGTTGTGTAAAAGAAAAAGTTTAATAAAAGAAAGAACATATTATCACTAATAAGGATGATAAAAAAAAGAGGTGTGCTTTTAAGTGGAGTTTGATATTCATAAGCGGAAGAAGCAGGTTTCTGAGAGTTACTCAAAGGACGTATTGGATATTGCTTATGCTTTTAGTAAGCGGGTCTACAAGGAGTTCGCAAAGTTCATTAAGGCTATTGTGTTGTTCGGGAGTACTGCGAGGAAGAAGCAGGAGACTAAGGGGGACGTGGATATCCTTGTGATTGTTGATGATGTGAGTATTATAATTGACAGAGAGTTTGTTCAGGCTTACAGGATTATTCTTAATAAGATAATAGCAGAGGTGAATCCTAGGAAGCTACACATCACAACTCTGAAATTCACTAGTTTCTGGGAGTATGTAAGAGCAGGCGACCCTGTTGCGATTAATATACTAAGAGACGGGGTTCCGATTATTGACTCAGGATTCTTTGAACCATTACAAATCTTGCTTTTCCAAGGAAGGATTAGACCTACTCCTGAGAGTATGTGGAACTATTTTAACAAAGCACCCATCACACTTCATAATTCTAAATGGCATATAAAACAAGCTGTTCTCGACTTGTACTGGGCTGTTATTGACTCTGCTCATGCTGCTCTTATGAAGCTGAACGAGGTGCCTCCGAGCCCCAGCCATGTTGCGGATATGCTTGAACAGAAAATGGTTAAGAGAGGATTATTAAAGCAGAAATACGCTGATATTATGAACCGCTTCTATCATATCTCCAGGATTATTCTTCACGGTCAGATAACAGAGATTAGTGGAGCGCAGTTTGACGAGTACTTCAAGCAGGCAAAGGAATTCGTTGATGAAATGCAGAAATTTATTGAAGGCAGGAGGTAAAATATCAGAGTAATAGCAAGAGGTATAATAATAAAGTAGTAAGTATATAATAACTCCTCTTCACTCTTATTTCGTTTTTTCTTCTTCCCCTTTGAGTTTTTCTTTATCTCTGGATTTGTAATCCAGCTTTACCTGGTAGAACAACTAAGGCAGTGTTTATATTCGCATGGGCTTATTAACTGGCAACTCTTTCTATACACTGGCTTGTTCCTATAAGCTAAGAAAGGTGCAGAGTAGTAACTAAGTCTGTATTCGTAAAGACTAAGGTCCCAGGGATGCTCGTGGTGGTAATGCTTCCTATACATAACCCAGCTCTTACTAGGACCTGGGATGTACCCATAGACATGTTTACCAAAGGTCTGCATATCCTCGGGTATAAAACTAGTATCCCAGTCTGCTTCTCTTGCACTAGGATTCCTGATGACTTCGATAACTCCTTGCTCTGGGTAGAATAAGTCAAGGTCTTTGTAGCCTATGAATTCGTCATAGTTGTTGAAGTCGTCATGAACAAAGTCAATATCTTTGTTCATATCCTTATGAAACAAGTAGTATCGCGGGAAGGGACCTGTTATTGTAGGGTAACTATTATGATTTTCATAGTAGTGGTATTGTAGGTGAAGCCCGTAATCGTATAAGTAAGGATAATAAGCACTAGCACTCATAGGGCTGATTAGGAAGATTAAGAGTAATGCATTAGTTAAAAATAGTGGTTTCTTATTCATTTTTTTATTCCAAATTTAATTTTTTATTCTTTTTTGTTATTTTCTTTTTATTCTCTCCTAGTAGAATCCAATAATATAAAATCCTCCGCTTATAGGCTCGGCTATTCTTGCGTAATAAGCTGGTTGTTGTGAATAAAACCATTGTATAATATTATGATGCGTGTAAACGTTATGAAATGTGTGTGGTCTAAGGTAGGAGTCTCCATAGATGTCGGGGTGATCAAAGTATTTGCCGTTCAGAGTGCTTGGGATGAAGCCTGTGTATCTCCCATTATTTTTTTCTCCGTAGTACTTGATTGCGGATGGGCGGTATAGGCTTGAGTCATAGCCTCTGGTAGGTGTGTAGTAGATTTCTCCTTGTAAGGGAGGATTGTACTTTGCTCTTAGAACACTTGGAGGGATGTAGTAATAGTCTGGTCCATAGAAGCCAAAATTCCTTGCTAGGTTGCTGTCACTCACATAGTTTGAGAATGCTTCTAAGTCATAAAACTTGATGTAGTCTTGTTTGTATGTTTCAAAGCGCGCCCATTCTGCTTTTCTTGCTTCTTCTATGTTGAATATTACTGCGCTTGCTAAGTTGGATGATACGAATAGTAGTAGGAGGTATGAAAGGATCATAATTGTTTTTTTGTTCATTGTTTCTACCCCTTCTTGTTTTTATAGATGGTTATGGTATGTTATCATTTAAATACTTTTCGATTTTTAACCACCTAAAAGTAGTTACTTTTGATATTTTCTTTATTGAAAATAAATATGTCAAAAAATAAAGAAAAAACCAGCGAATCACTTATTAACATCAAAAACATCACTTAAATCAACCTTTGACTCAGGCATACTCTCAATCTCCTTCCTCCGCTCATCCTCTGACTTCACAGGCTTATCACTCTCATCCAACTCCTTAATCTCAACATCAGGCTCAGCTTCCTCAGAAGACTCTTCTTTTTCTCCTCCTAACTCAGAAACAGGCGCTTCCTCTGAGCCTGCTGGTTCTCCTCGTGATTCTTCTGGCTCAGAGTCACCAACCGCCTCCTTAGGTTCA
>DRSY01000127.1 GCA_011372335.1 Candidatus Woesearchaeota archaeon
AGAGAAGACCTTGCGGTTGTGTTTGATATTAACAAGAACTCAGCATCGTTGTTCGTTAAGAAACCCGCAGGGTATAAACTAAGGGATACTTACAACTTTTATTACGGTAGAATAAAACCAAGCCTGGCTTCACACGAGAAGTACGCTTACTTCCTAGAATTTGATAAGACCACAGGGGTGATAAGAGACGCAAGACTCACACCACTCTCCTCCTTAAATGATCAGAGTCCTGCAACACTCACCACATACACATTCAAGGATTACTTCACACTCAGGATTGCTAAGCCTGAGAAGAGTAACGAAGGTGTTTTTGTTGTTAAGAACAACGCGCCTCGCTGCGAGTACAACAAGAACAAGTTCAGGCTGTGCGCCTCTCCTCAGCCTAAGAAAGAAGAGCTTTCAGAGCTAAGGTTCGCTCTCCATTTAAGAGATAAGCCTCCTGAACCAGTGAGAGCAGGAGATGTAGAAATAATAGAGGCTGAGGAGGATGCTGAGGAGACAGTCGATAAAGTATTGGATGCTGCTGGTTTTATAGGAGTGCTTCCGCCAGCAGGCTTTCTCTTCTCTCTTACAAGCATTCTCAGTGTTCTAGAAGATTTTAAGCCAAGAAGCTTACAAGTAATTGTGGATGTCCCAACTGACAAGAACGGCACCCCCTTAGATATTGTGGGTTATGAAATTTATTGTAATGACTACCTTACAAGCACCCTGCCAGGAGACGTTCTGAACACGTATAAGCCCAGTCATTTCGTAGTCCTAGCTAATAATGAGCTGAACAGAAGAGCAAGCCAGCTTGACAAGTACGTTAATAACAACCCTTACTCTGATTTTCTTGATTTAAAGGATTGCGATGTGCCTGTGAGTATGCCTGATGGTAAGACTGTTCTTGTGCCTGGTATTAGAGGAGTGATGAAGGATGGTAGATTGGTGTTTAACCTTAATAAATGCGCAGGTCTCCCAATCCTCATTGATAAAGTGCTCAGAAAGAATTATTGTGTTTCATTAGTGCCTGTTGATAAGAATGGTAATAAGATGACCGAACACGCGATTAGTAATTGTGTAGAGACCAATTCCTTACTTGACGTGGTGGTTGATGAGATGCTGAAAAAAGAGTTAAGCGCTTTTATTCCTTCAAGTTTACTGCCTGAAGACCTTAAACCGTATATAAAGATGCCGCGTACAAGCACTGTTATTAATGCTCTTACAGGCAAGACAAGCCTTGACCTTGTTGATATTATTAATATTGATAAGCTTGACGCAGACCTCAGAGGCTTATTATCAGACTTTGTAATTGACACTATTAATAAAGATATTCTAGGCACTTCTCTTGTTAAGTCTATTAATGATCTGGGTGTATGGGAGAAGCAAAGAGTGCTAAGCACACTTTCAGAACAGATAAAAGAGGAGGATGCTCGGCTTTTATTTGACTCCATCTTCACAGGTAGTGATGTTAAGGATTCTGTTAAGCACTCTGCTCTTGAGAAGAGCATTGATTACATTGATAAATCAAAGGCGTCTGAAGTGCTCAGAGAACTTGCTAGGAGTGAGAACCCAGAAACCCTTGCTTACCAAGAGCTTTTAAGAGCAACTAATAATGAGCTTAGCTCTGAGGAAAAAAAACAAGACTTAGTACTCATAGCTAATAAAATAGGCGGAGAAGAAGTAAGGCACAGGATTATAGAGAAAGCTGTTGAGACTGGCTGTGTTAAGAATTACGGTGTGTTATTGGAAGAAGCTATGAAGTGTCTTGGGAGCGAGGAAATAGATGAGTTGTATTATAATACTCTCAGCGATGCTTCTATCCCTCTAAGTGTAAGACAAGAATTATTAGAAGCAGGCATTGCAAGGTTTGATGATAAAGCACAAAGTGTTCTTAAAAGCGTGGTTTTAAAAAAGGATTTCAGAGGAGCAGCTTATATCATGCTTGAGAAAGAACTCGAAAGCCTACCTATTCAGGTCAAAGCACAGTTCGTTAAGGATGTTCTTAAAGGAAAACTCCCCTCTACTGGTTCTCTTCAAGCAGAAATCTTAAGGAGCATCCCTGTAGTTAACAACGAGTATGTGAGTGCTTTGCTAAGAGATACTGCTGTTAATGACTTAATAAGGTCTAAGCTAGAATCTTATTTGAAGAGCCAACTAGATGCTTTTTTCTCAGGGGAATGCGTGAAAGTGAATAAGTAATAAGTAATCAAGGAGAAGAAAGACTGTGATTAAAGATAAAGAATACTTTATAAGAAAAACAAAGAAAAAATAGGAATTAAAGAATTAAAAAATTAAAGAATAAAAGCCCAAAGATAAAGCAATGACAAAGGGAGAGTGGGTTTTAAGGATAGAAAACTATTTAAAACACAGCTTAGTCTTCTTTTTATCAACTCTTCACACAGGTGGTTTTTAAATGATTAACATGCCTTTAGACCAGATTAAGGAAAGGATTTCTCAAAAAACAGGCTTATCCGAGGACGAGATAAACCAGAAGATAAAAGCAAAGCTTAAGCAGCTGCCAGGCTTGATCTCAGAGCAAGGAGCGGCTCATATAGTTGCTAATGAGTTAAAGGTAAAACTATTTGATATAGGCGAGAAGCTCCAGATAAAGAACATACTCTCAGGCATGCGTAACGTTGATGTGGTTGGTAAGGTGCTTCAGAAATACGAACTCAGAGAGTTCAAGACAGAGAAGCATGCTGGTAAAGTTGCTAATATGCTCATAGGTGACGATACTGGTGTCATAAGAGTTGTTCTATGGCATAAACAAGCAGAACTCATCAATCAGTTAAAAGAAGGAGATATTGTTAAGATAAGAGGAGGCTATGTGAGGGATAATCAAGGAAGAAAAGAGATTCATCTCAGCGAGCTTTCCAAACTCATAATCAACCCCCCGGGTGTTAATGTGGAAGTAAAGCCTTATGAACCACCCGTTGCTGTGAGAAAGAGCATAGCGGATATCAAAGAAGACGATGTTAATGTTGAAATCCTAGCAACCATCGTACAAGTATTTGATATCAACTTTTTTGAGGTATGCCCGCAGTGCAATAAGCGGGTGAGGCTTAGAGATGAAGGCTTTTTATGCCCAACCCACGGCAAGATAGAACCAGAGTACAACTACGTGCTGAACATATACCTTGATGATGGGAGTGATAATATAAGAACTGTTTTCTGGAGGCAACAAGTAGAACAACTGCTTAGCATGGATAAATCACAGATAATGGTTTTTAAAGACGACCCATCAAAGTTCGAGCCTATAAAAACAGAGCTTCTCGGGAATATTATTAAAGTAATCGGCAGAGCTAACAAGAACCAGACATTTGACCGGATCGAACTTGTTGTAAACCAAGTAGACAAGAGCCCTGACCCTGACGAAGAAATAAAGAAACTAAAGGAAGAAGTAGAAAAAGCAGTGACTCAGGATAAAGAAGCAAACACAACACCTATAGACACAAGCCAAGAAGCAAAGCATGAGACCCAGGATAACCAGGACAAAGCAGCCCAGCCACCTACGCAACAAGAAGCAACGCTTGAAGAAGAAGACCTTGAAAACCTTGATTTAGATGAAGAACTAGAAAGCATAGAGTAAGCATCCGCCCTCTGATGTACAAACACAGGGTTTAGCCTTTTTTTCTGGGGCGCAGGAGTTATATTATTAGAGTTATATTATTATATTAAGAAACCAGATTCTTTTTTAGAAAATTTTTTATACTACCAGTCTTATTCTTAAGCTTAGAATGGCAAGGAAGAACCAGGATAACCCTGTCTTTGAAGTCTTTGTTGTTCTAGCAATAGTTGCTATCGTGGCTGTCACAGGCCAAGTACTGCTTCACTACGAGAACCAGAGCAATGCTATGACTGGGTTCGCAGTATCAGAGCAGGAGGAAGAACATACAAGCAAAGAGTTCCTTGACATAGGAGTCGAAGACATAGTTGTTAATCCTCCAAGCCCTCTAATAGGCGAGCCTTTTGAGATAAGAATAATTGTTAGTAATCAAGGCTTTGCAGATATAAACACTCCTTTCTATGTTAAAGCAGAACTTATTCCTAATAGCAAAGATGCTAAGCCCACAGTACTTAACTCTGCCATCACAAAACTGTTGAAACCCGGAGACACAGCCACAGCTGTGTTCAGAATAGCAACGGTTACCAAGGAAGGACCTATGAGGATAATAGCAACAGCTGACTCAACAGCCAAGCTTAACGACCAGAACCCCTCCAATGATATGAGAAGCAAAACAATAATATTAACCACGCAATAAAACCGTTGATAAACAGATATAAATCATAAAAAAACCTCTTTTTTTTATTCTTAGAATGATGCTTATAACCCATCTGAGTCTTGCACTACTCTTAGGCTTATTAATATTAAGACAAGGCCTCCCTCTGATTAACAACTATTTTTTTATAGCACTCCTGCTCATAGGAAGCATCCTCCCCGACGCGGACTGTGCTGGTTCTATTATTGGAAGAAAGATCAAGCCAATAAGCCTTTTCTTTAAACACAGAGGCTTCTTTCACAGCCTACTATTCGGAGTGATAATCGGGATAACCCTGTTCATAATCACCCGGAATTCATATTCTACTCCGTGTTATGC
>DRSY01000147.1 GCA_011372335.1 Candidatus Woesearchaeota archaeon
ATTTCTTGACAGTATTTTTCTTTATAAAGAAAGTCTGGGGTGCATTTAGCTTGTCAAAGATGTTTTGATTGTTCCTCTTAAAGCTTAACTTTCTCCAGTTCTGAAAATATTGGTAAAAAGGAAGGAACCTTAAAGGAAGCAGATATATAGTGTAAATCGGAATATACATCAGAGCGGTAATTATGTTTGATATTGCCCAGAGAACGTCTTTATTCAGTTTTAGGAAGAAGCATCTTTTTAAGAATTCTATCAGTGTTCTGTTTAAGAAGTTTCCTTCATAAGAATATACCCATACAAGCAGTTTTCCTTTTTTCTTAACCATCCTCTTGATATTATTAAATGACTTGGTTGGATTATCTGTGTGGTGCAAGACTCCGATTGAGAACACTATGTCAAACTTTTTTTTTAACCTTATCTTGGCTATATCTCCCTCAATTACTTTAACATTCTTATGCTTTCGCGTGTTCTTTCTTGCAATATCAGCAGTGTTTAAATCTATTCCGATTGCTTGTTTGCAGTAAGGAGCAACAAAGTTCAGATGCTGACCGCCCCCGCAACCACAGTCCAAGACTGTTTTTCCTTTAAGATCCTTCATTCTAAGAGGATAAATCCATTCTGTAAACAACCATACATTATCATCATACACTTTTTTCCATTGCCAGTGCCATTCACGTTGTTTTTTTTGCATACCCTATTTGGACTATAAGATTCATTAATAAATATTTTTATTTAGCTTACATGCAAACATTTATAAATACATCCTTGTTTTCCAGGTCTAAAGCCCGAGTGAATAGCGCTTTATAGGGTTTTAGATAGAACCAAGTGCTACTTCTCTTGGGTTTGAAAACTAAGCAAAAATGCCTGAAACAAGAATCGCGGAGAAGAACATGGCAAGGGATGAAGAGTTCAAACATCTCATTAGAGTAGCGAATACAGACCTCAAAGGCGAGAAGCACGTCCTTTACGCCCTCACCAGGATTAAAGGAGTTAATTTTATGCTTGCTAATGCTATATGCAGGAAAGCAGGCATTCCTGTTACTAAGAAAGCAGGGTATCTTTCTGATGCAGAAGTTAAAGCTTTAGAGCAGGTTATTTCAGATCCGCTCAGAGCAGGGATTCCTGTTTGGATGCTTAACAGGAGAAAAGATTACGAGACAGGCGAAGATAAGCACTTATTCCTAGGAGACCTGGATTTTGCTCATGAAATGGATATTAAGCGTATGAAGAAGACCAAGTCTTATAGAGGACTAAGGCACCAGTGGGGCTTGCCTGTTCGTGGGCAGAGGACTAAGTCCAATTTTAGGAAGAATAAGGGTAAAGGCTCTCTTGGTGTGCAGAGGAGGAAGGTTAAGTCAGGAAGAGTATGATATTATGATTAATATTATGATTAGAGGTGGTTATTAAATGGGGGATCCGAGAAGGATAAGGAAGAAGTACGAGACACCTACTCATCCCTGGCAGAAATACAGAATTGAGGAAGAGAAGAAACTCATGGAGGAGTACGGATTAAAGAATAAGAAAGAAATCTGGCGTATGGAGACCTTACTTAAGAAATTCAAAGACCAGGTCAAAGCATTGGCTAGTCGCATGGATGAGCAGTCAAGATTAGAGGAGAAACAACTGGTTAATCGCTTGGTTTCTTTTGGGCTGATGAATAAAGATGATCCTCTGGATACAATCCTTGGTTTAGAGTTAAAGGATGTCTTTGAAAGGCGTTTACAAACCTTGCTTGTGAGGAAAGGATTGGCTAGAACCATGAAGCAAGCAAGACAGTTCATCACTCATGGTCATATACTTGTTGATAAGAAAAAAGTTACTTTTCCGAGTTATATTGTTACTTTAAGAGAGGAGTCCTTAATCGAGTTTGTTCCTACTTCCCCTCTTAGTAAAGAAGACCATCCTGAACGGATGATTAAGGAGGTTTCAAAAGGCCGGGTTGAGAAGAAAAAGAAGGAAGAAGGAGAAGAAGCACTCCCTGCTTTTGCAGAGGAAGAAATAGAGGAGATCGAGGAAAAAGGCGTTGTTGAGAAAAAAGATGTAAGCGAGCTAACCAAGACAGAAGGCAGAGAGGATGTGAAGGAAGAAGGAGGAAAAGACAACGAGCAAAAGAAGAGTAAAGAGGAGGAAAAGAGAGGAGGAGCAGAAGAAAAACGAAAATGAGAAAAGATCAGACTCGTTGGGGAATAGCGCATATCTATTCGTCTTATAATAATACTATCATCCATATAACTGATATTACAAGCACAGAGACCTTAGCTATTAGCTCAGGAGGCCAGGTAGTTAAGTCTCACAGGCTTGAGAGCAGCCCAACCGCTGCGATGATGGCTGCTAAGCGGGCTGCGGAGACTGCTATGGATAAAGGCATTACAGGTGTGCATATAAAAATAAGGGCTCCGGGAGGACACAATGGTCCTATGACGCCTGGTCCTGGAGCACAAGCAGCAATAAGAGCCTTATCAAGAATTGGTCTAAGAATAGGCTTCATAGAGGATGTTACTCCTATCCCTCACGGGGGGTGTAGAAAGAAAGGAGGAAGAAGAGGGCGACGAGTATAGGGGTGTTTTAATATGATGAGAGTAAAACTATTAGGTAAGAAGAACAAAGAGAAAGATAAGCTCTTGTTTGAGATTAGCGGGGTTGATATTAGTTATGTTAATACTCTTAGAAGACTCTTCATGAACGAGGTCCCTGTACTAGCAATAGAGGATGTTGAGTTCAGAAAGAATGATTCAGGGTTATATGACGAGATAATCGCGCACAGGCTTGGCTTAATACCGTTCAAAACAGATCTTAAAGCGTATAGTCTTCCAGGGGAGTGTAAGTGCAAAGGCAAGGGTTGCGGGCATTGCGAGTTAAAGATGACTCTAAAAGCAAAAGGTCCATGCATGGTTTATGCAGGCGATATTAAGACTAAGGATCCTAAGGTGAAACCTGTTTACCCTAAGATGCCTGTTGTGAAGTTATTAGAGGGCCAAGAATTAGTGCTTGAAGCCACAGCAATACTTGGTCTTGGAAAGACGCATACCAAGTGGAGTCCTTGCCTTGCTTATTACAAGGAATTAGTAGATATACATGTTGATAAGCAACCAGATAATAAGGAGGAGATTGTTGAGCAGTGTCCTAAGAATATTTTTATGATTAAGAATGATAAGTTAGAACTTGAAAAAGACAAGATTCAGGATTGTACCCTATGCGATGCTTGTGTTGAGCTTAGCAATGGCAAGATAAGAGTTGCACCAAACGGTGCTTACCTCATGACAGTGGAATCCTGGGGTCAGTTAGAACCAAAAGAGATTGTTACACAAGCAATCCGTGCTTATGATAAGCAGCTAGATGAATTCACAGACCTGCTTTCCAAAGTCAAGTAACTTAAATAATCAGAACCCGTGCTTAACCCGAACTAGTTCAAAACGGGTTTTTTGCGGGGGTGCCGGAGTGGTCAAACAAGAACCAAGGGGTTTTTTTATTCCAAGGGTCACCCTTGGTTTTGGAACAAACGGGCTAGGTTGAGGCAACCAATAGTCTTGGTACATGGTTTCAGATGCCTAGTGGCTTAGTGCCTGCGCGAGTTCGAACCTCGTCCCCCGCAGTTTTTTAGAGAACAATAATACCTCATTAAGAATATAAAACAAGGAGCAAAAAAGATTTTTTTTGGTTGTTAGGAACTAAAGAAAAATGAGAAGGATCAAAAAGAACCAGCAACTCACGGAATTATTACAGCTCTTACGGAAAACAGCAATAGAGAATAATGCTGCTGTGTGGAGAAGAGTTGCTTCTGACTTAGAGAAACCTACGCGTAAGAGGAGAATAGTTAATATTTATAAGATAGAAAAATACGCGCAGGACAACGAGGTCGTGGTTGTTCCTGGCAAAGTCCTTGGCACAGGGGAACTCACAAAGAAAGTCACAGTTGCTGCTTATAACTTCTCTGATGAGGCTTACAAGAAGATTAAGGAGAGAGGAAACCCTCTTAGTATAAAAGAACTTTTAGAGAAGAATCCTCAAGGAAAAAAGATAAGGTTAATGTGCTAAGATTTGATTTAATCGTAAGGTTGAGTAAAAATGCTTATAGACGCAACAAACACGGTGGTTGGAAGGCTTGCAAGCTTTGCTGCTAAGAAGGCCTTGCTAGGTGAACAAGTGAATATTATTAACTGTGAGAAAGCGATTATCTCAGGGAGCAAAAAAGAAGTTTTTGCAAGGTACCAACAGAAAAGAGACCGTGGAGGGCCGAGAAAAGGTCCTTTTATTCATCGAATGCCTGATAGGTTTGTGAGGCGTATAATTAGAGGGATGCTCCC
Source organism: Candidatus Woesearchaeota archaeon (assembly GCA_011372335.1). GTDB lineage: Archaea > Nanobdellota > Nanobdellia > Woesearchaeales > SM23-78 > SM23-78. The sequence goes on from DRSY01000147.1 coordinate 4,302, forward strand.
AATGGATAAGCCTCGTGGCAAGCAAGCTTTTAAGAGAGTGATGTGTTATATCGGTGTTCCTGAGGAATTTAAGGGTGAGGCTGCTGAGACCCTTCCTGAGTTCAATGCTGATAAACTCTTAACTTTAAAAAAAGTAAGTGTTGGTGAGGTATGCAAGTCCCTGGGAGCTAAGTGGTATGAAGTATGATTGAATAACAGGTTAAGATAAGGATGATTAAGATGGAGGAGAAAATAATTAATACGCATGGGAAAAGGAAAAGAGCAGTTGCAAGGGCTA